>JBILKC010000004.1:0-26575 GCA_044376885.1 Hylemonella sp.
ACCATCACCAGCGGAATGCTTCGCATGCCGTTGACATAGATGGTGGCGGGGATCATGAGCAGTTTGTTGCCTGAGAGTCGCATCAGCGCCAGCAAGGTTCCGAAAAAAATGCCGCCCAGCGTCGCGACAATAGTGAGCTGAAGGCTGAACCAGAAACCTTTTGCGACAAACTTGCTGATGATGTCCCAGCTGACAAATGAAAGATCCAGGCCCATCATCTTTGCCCCCGAAGCAGAACGAAAGTGGGGTTCATGTCAATGGCCTCCACCGGTTGCGCCGGCCACGATGAAACCGGGTATCTGCGCTTTTTTCTCAATGAAGGCAAATATCCTGTTCACCCCAAAAGCGGAGATGGCGTAGAGGGCGGTCACGGCAAGATAGATTTCAATTCCCCGGGAAGTTTCTTCCTGCGCTTGCATGGCAAACATGGTCAGCTCTGCAATCGAGACAGCAAAGGCCACGGATGAGTTCTTCAACAGATTCATGGACTCACTGGTCAGCGGCGGCAGAATAATGCGGAACGCCATTGGCAAAATAACATAGCGGTAGGTCTGCGCGGTCGTAAACCCCATCGCCATACCGGCATAGCGCTGGCCCTTGGGCAAAGCCTGCACACCCGCACGCACCTGCTCGGCAATGCGCGAAGACGTAAAAAACCCCAACGCGACGACCACCAGGACAAAACCGGGAATCTGCTGCATCGCCGGGAAGATCTTGGGCAGCACAAAATACCAAATGAAAATTTGGACCAACAACGGGACGTTTCGGAAAACCTCCACCCAGATGTTGGCCAATCTCACTAGCCAGGGACTATTGGGCAAGGTTCGTAAGGTGCCGACCAGGATGCCGACCGACACCGCCACCAGCCACGAACAGCCTGCGACGGACAAGGTCCAGCCCCAGGCATCAATCATCCACTCCAGGTACGTGCGACCGCTGCCATCGTCGTTAAGGAAAACCTGCCAGTCCCATGACATAGCGCACTCCCGGTGATGTGGATGAAGCGTGAATCGTCTTACTTCTTGGCGTACTCTTCGACCGGCTTGTCGTTGGGGGTGGCCCAGGCTGTTTTGGTGGCTTCACTGGCCGGCAGGTTCAAACGCACGTTTTTGGGCGGAATCGGCTGGATGAACCACTTGTCATAGAGCTTGGCCATGTCGCCGGTGCGAATCAGTCCAATGATGGTGTCATCGGCCAGCTTTTTCATGGCCGGGTCGTCTTTGCGCACCATGATGGCAATCGGCTCGACGTTAATGACTTCACCCACAATGCGGAAATCCGCCGGGGACTTGGAGCCGGCAATGTTGCCTGCCAGGATTTGTCCGTCCATCACAAAAGCGTCTGCACGACCTGACTCCAGCAGCAGGAAGCTTTCTGAATGGTCCTTACCAAACACTTCGTTGAAGTTCACGCCAGTGGCGCGTTCATGCTTGCGCAACAACTGCACCGAAGTAGTGCCTGTTGTAGTAGCCAGATTTTTACCGTTGAGTTGCGCCAAGTTGGTGATGCCCGAATTGGCCTTGACAGCCATGCGAACCTCTTCCACAAAGGTGGTCACTGCGAAAGACACGTCTTTCTGGCGGGTGGCATTGTTGGTGGTAGAACCACACTCAATATCGATGGTTCCATTTTGCAGCAGCGGAATACGATTCTGTGACGTCACCGACTGGTATTTGACTTCCAGCTTGCGGCCGGCCGCTTTTTCAAGATTGGTAACGATGCGCTCGCAGATTTCTACATGGTAACCAGCGTATTTGCCATCGCCCAGCGTGTAGGAAAGGGCTCCCGACGAATCGCGCACCCCCATGGTGACAACACCGGATGCCTTGACCTTGGCAATAGTGTCGTTGGCTTGTGCAAAGGCGCCGCTAGTCGCCAGCGTGGCAATGGCCAAGGCCACAAAATGCTTGCTCATAAAAGTCTCCAATACTAAACATGGTTGATGAATGGAATTCTGGATTCTAGATAAAACCCGATTCGGGATTACCCTGTGTGTGATGAGATTGGTTAAAGCAATGTTCGTACCCGCATTACCCGCTTTCCGACTTCAGTGGTTGTGTCAGCTTTTCTGGAACCAACAGCTCCTCGATCATTGCGCGCGTCAGGATGCCAAGTTGTTCGGCCACAACGTCAACAGCTTGGCCGCTAGCCATGGCCGTCTTGGCAATCAGGGCAGCCTTCTCGTAGCCAATGATTGGGTTGAGCGCCGTGACCAGGGTGATGGATTCACGCACCCTTTTGGCCAACAGCTCCCGGTTGGCCTCGATGCCGGCCACACAATTGACCTGCAGAGTTCTGCAAGCTTGGCTGAGGTGCTCGATACTTTTGAACAGGCTCCAGCCCATGATGGGCTCAAAGGCATTGAGCTGCAATTGTCCGGCCTCTGAGGCCATGGTGATGGTGATGTCGTTTCCAATCACTTCAAAAGCAACCTGATTGACCACCTCGGGAATCACCGGGTTGACCTTGCCAGGCATGATTGACGAGCCCGCCTGACGCGAGGGCAGCTTGATATCGCCAAAGCCAGCCTGCGGTCCGCTGGAAAGGAGGCGCAAATCATTGCAGGTCTTGGATAACTTGGTCGCCACCCGTTTGAGCACACCTGAAAGCTGCACAAAGGCACCCGTATCCTGCGTGGCCTCGATAAGGTTATGCGCCTTGACCACCGGAATACCGCTGATCTCGGCCAGGTAGCCGCACGCCAGTTCTGCATAGCCTGCCGGGGCGTTGATGCCGGTACCAATGGCAGTGGCACCGAGGTTGATTTCCTGAATCAGGGCACGGGCTTCACGTAATCGTGCTTCATCTTCATGAATCATCACGGCATAGGTTGAGAACTCTTGACCCAGCGTCATAGGTACCGCGTCCTGCAACTGGGTGCGCCCAATCTTAAGCACGTCTTTGAATTCATCAGCTTTGGCTTGAAACCCTACACGCAGCGCGGCCATGGAGATCAACAGCCGGTCAATAGCAAACCACAAGGCCAGCCGCATGGCTGTGGGATAAACATCGTTGGTGCTCTGGGATGCATTGACATGGTCATTGGGATGAAGATGAACATAGCTCGCCTTGGCGTGTCCGAGAATTTCCAGTGCCACATTTGCGATCACCTCATTTGCGTTCATATTGGTGGAGGTTCCCGCGCCACCCTGGATCACGTCGACCACAAACTGGTCATGAAACTCACCCGCAATCAGGCGGTTACAAGCGTTCTCAATGGCTTGCGCCCTTGGAGCATCTACGACACCGTAGTGGACGTTGGCACGAACAGCCGCTTTTTTAACAAAACCAAAGGCACGAATGAGGTCTGGCATCACTGAGACTGGTGTGCCGGAAATCGGAAAATTCTCAATCGCGCGAGCGGTATGAACACCCCAATAGGCATTCAATGGAATCTTCTTTTCCCCAAGAAAATCACGCTCGATCCGGAAGTCTTCAGTCATCAGGCACCTTGGTTTTTGCAACAACGATTGCGATGGCGCGAACTGTATCGATCAGCCGGGAAAAACACCAATGCAGATCTGTTTCGGAATCATGCAAAAAAGTTATAGGGGGGATTCATTCAGCGGACGCTGGACTGGGAGCGTAAATACTGCCAGAGCTGGTCGGCCATGTCCTTGGCTGCTTCCTTGCCTGTGGGTTTGGGGCGGTAAGCCCGTATATCCAAAGTCATTTCCAAGCCTTGCAGGTGGGCCGGGGCCGCACGCACCAACTTACGTGTGCGGAGCTCTTTCTTGACGGCGCTGACGGGCAAAAAAGCAATGCCAAGCCCTTCAAGCGCCATGGCCTTCAAACCTTCGGCCATGTCGGTTTCGTAAACACGGCTCAGATAAACCGGCGTTTTGACCTGTCTGAGCATGGACTCAACCGTCTGACCCAGGTACGCCCCGGGCGCATACGCCAGGTAAGGCAGCGGGTGATTACGGCGTCCGGGGAGGCAGTACATCGGCGCACCTTGCGCGTCTGACCTGACGAAAGGAGCAATCACTTCCTGCCCCAGCGTGACCATTTCGTAGCGCTCGGTATCCATCTGAAACGGCTGGGACGGGTGAAAATAGGCCATCAACAGGTCGCAGCCACCCTCCATCAGTCGCAACACGGCATCATGCACATTCAGTGCAATTACCCGGCTTTTTAGGGGGCCGAAGGTACGACCTAGCTCAGCGATCCAGCCCGGGAAAAACGTGAATGCCAGTGTGTGTGGAAGCGCAAAACCAATCACATCCTGACCACTGGTGGCATGGGCGCGCAACATGGACTGTGTGTTCTGCAGGTCCTGAAGCAGGTTAAGGGCCTGGGCGTGCAAGGTCAGGCCCGCCGGTGTCAACCGGGTTGGGTACACCCCCCGGTCCACCAGACTTGTCCCGGCCCAGGCTTCAAGGGCCTGGATACGACGGGAAAAAGCCGGCTGGGTCACGTGCCTGAGCTCTGCAGACCTGCTAAAACTGCGGGTCTCAGCCAAGCTGACAAAGTCCTCAAGCCACTTGGTTTCCATACTGTTCCCGCAAAGTTGGTTTGTGCGTCGCTTTGGTTCTCAGTCCGAACTTTGCTGTAACGCCCACATGCGGGCATAGGTGCCATTGAGCGCCAGCAAGGTCGCGTGTGAACCGCGCTCCAGAATACGGCCTGCTTCCATCACCAGAATTTCATGCGCATCCACCACCGTGGACAGACGATGCGCAATCACCAAAGTCGTCTTGTTTTGGGCTACGCCTTGCAGTTCGGCCTGGATGGCGCGCTCATTGGCCGAGTCCAGCGCAGACGTGGCCTCGTCAAAAATCAGGATTGGGGGATTTTTCAGCAGGGTCCGGGCAATTGCTACCCGCTGCTTCTCACCGCCTGACAGCTTGAGCCCCCGTTCTCCAACCATGGTGTCGTAGCCTTTGGGGGTGGAACATATAAAAGCATGAATATGGGCAGCGCGGGCCGCCTCTTCCACCTCGGCCTGACTGGCACCCGGACGACCGTAGGCGATGTTGTAGGCCACCGTATCATTGAACAGCACGGTGTCTTGCGGCACGATGCCGATGGACTGGCGCAAGGAGGCCTGCGTGACACTGCGGATATCCTGCCCTCCAATCGTAATGCGGCCTTGCTGTACATCGTAAAAACGGTACAGCAAACGTGCCAGCGTGGACTTTCCCGAGCCTGAAGGACCAACAACCGCCACGGTTTTTCCAGCAGGGATGTCAAAGCTGATGTTATGCAAAATCGTGCGACCCCCACTATGGTCACTCCCGCTGTCGTCCGGAGTTGCAGCAGGATCGTAAGCAAAGGTTACAGACTCAAAGCTGACCCCGGCTTGTTGAGTATTGAGGGCCAGAGCACCCGGCATGTCGGCCACCTCGCGGTCTTTTTCCATGAGCGTGAACATTTTGTCCAGATCCGTCAGGCTTTGCTTGATCTCGCGATAAATCACGCCCAGAAAACCCAAAGGGATGTAGAGCTGGATCATGAAGGCATTGATCATCACCAAGTCACCCAAAGTCATACGCCCTTCGATGACGCCCAGCGTGGCACGCCAGAGCATGGCCACCAGACCTATGGCGATGATGAGCTGCTGTCCGGTATTGAGCAGGCTCAGCGTGGTCTGGCTCTTGACTGCCGCGCGGCGGTAGTTTTCCAGATTCTCGTCGTAGCGGCGAGCCTCAAATTCTTCGTTGTTGAAGTACTTGACGGTCTCATAATTCAGTAGTGAATCAATGGCGCGGCTGTGTGCAGCCGAGTCCATTTCGTTCATCTTCTTACGAAAACGGGTACGCCACTCTGTCACAGAAACCGTGAAGGTAATGTAGAACACCAAGGCGATCAGCGTGATCCAGGCAAACCAGACATCAAATTTCACCGCTAGCAGCGTGAGGACCAGCACCACCTCGATGAGCGTGGGCACGATACTGTAAAGCGAGTACGAAATCAGCGAGTGGACGGCCCGGGTACCGCGCTCAATGTCACGCGTCATGCCGCCAGTCTGACGCTCCAGATGGAAACGCAGACTCAAGGCATGCAGATGCCGGAAAACCTGTAGCGAGATGCTGCGGGCGGCGCCCTCTGTGGCCTTAGAAAAAACCAGCTCTCGCAACTCGGTGAGCAGCGATGTAGACAGTCGTAAGGCACCGTAGGCAATAAGCAAGGCCAAAGGGACCACCACCAAGGCCTGCGGATCGCCTGGCTTGACGGCCATGGCGTCGACCAACTCTTTGAGAAGCAAAGGTACGCTGATATTGGCCATCTTGGCGCCGACCATCAGAACCAGGGCGATGATGACGCGGTATTTGTATTGCCAAAGGTAAGGGAAAAGCCGTTTGAGCGTGCCCCAATCAGAGCGACCGTTATCAATAGCGGTGGCAGATGTGCCGGTTGCTGTGGCTGCAGCTTGCAGGCTGTGGGCAGTATTTAAGGTATCGCCGTGTGGGCGCATGGGAGACAATGCCTGTTGTTATTGAAGGATGATTGTCCCCCATGTCTGAACTCTCAAGCCCAATTGCCATCATGCTGCCCACAGGCGAAGAGCTGGTGATGAAGGTAATCCCCATGCCCGCTGACTGCAATGCCAATGGCGATATTTTTGGCGGCTGGGTCATGGCTCAGGTGGACCTGGCAGGTTCTGTCATTCCGGCTCGCCATGCCGGCGGGCGCATGGCCACCGTGGCTGTTAACGAATTCATCTTCAAGCAACCGGTGCGGGTTGGCGATATTCTGTCGTTCTTTTCAAAACTCACCCGGATAGGCCGCACCTCTATCACCGTGAAGGTGGAGGTCTATGCGGAGCGCTTCAGTGACCAGGGCAATTATGTGAAGGTAACCGAGGCATCGCTCACCTATGTCGCCATTGATGAACAGGGCCGCCCCCGCCCGGTTCCAAAAGCGTCGCCATCAGATTCGCCCTAAGACACAATATAAGCGGCAGAACCCGTAGCCAGCAGTTTGCCGTCAGCGCCCATAAACTCCATCCGGGTGGATGCTACGCGCGAACCCAGCCGCATCACTTCTGCACGCATGGTGAAGTGCTCACCAATGCTGGGGCGCAAATAGTCCACGCGCAAATCAATGGTGCCAAGCTTGGAGAAGCGTTGCAAGCGTTGTGCCACAGTTTCATCCCTGTGTCGGGCTCCCAGCGCCGCCATGACCGCCAGACCGCCCAGGGTGTCCAGGCAGGCGCTGATCACTCCGCCGTGCACCCGGTTGAAGCTGAAATGACCCACAAGTTCGGGCTTCATGGCAATGCTGGCCGTCACAAAATCCGGTTGCAGCGAAATGACCTTCAGGCCGAGCACACGATTAAAAACAATCAATTCCTCAAAGACCTGCTTCACGCCGGCAATGAAATCGCTCTCAAAGACCAGCGAGAGGTCAGACTCTTCTTTTTTATTCATGACAAATGCGGTTCAATCCATCAGACCTTGGAAAAATCAGGTCGTCGCTTCTCCATAAAAGCGGTGAAGGCCTCGCGTGCGGCCGGCTCTTTGAGCATGCGCCCGAAGCTCTGACCCTCTTCGGCCATCTGAACGTTGATCAAATGCGCCAGACTCTGCTTCATCAAACGCTTGGTTTCAATCAGGGATGTCATGGGTTTTGCAGCCAACTTGCCGGCCTGAGCCTGCGCATAGGCATTGACTTCGGTGGGGGGAAGGATGCGATTGACCAGGCCGACCTCCTGCGCCGCTTCGGCAAAAAATGGTTCGCCCAGCAGCAGGGCTTCTGCAGCACGGTGGTAGCCGAACATTTGCGGAACCAGCAGGCTGCTGGCCGCCTCAGGGCACAAGCCCAGGTTCACAAACGGCATGGAAAACGCTGCGTTATCACCCGCATAGACCAGATCGCAGTGAAACAGCAAGGTGGTGCCGATACCCACAGCCGGCCCGCAGACAGCAGCGATGACCGGTTTTTTAAACCCGGCGATGCTGCGCAGAAACCGGAATACGGGTGAATCCTGACCGGCCGGCGGATTGTCCAGAAAGTCACTGATGTCGTTGCCGGCAGAAAATACACTTTCATGACCCTGGAATACCACGACCCGAACGGCTGGATCCGCTTGCGCCTGTTCCAGTGCATCGGCCATGGTGGCATACATGGCCGCCGTGATGGAATTTTTGCGTTGCGGCCGGTTCAGGCTCAGGGTGGTAACGCCGTCTTCGGTATGGGAAAGAATGTCAGACATGGGGCTTACTCCTTAAAGTAGACAATTTGGTGAGTCGTGGCCAGCAGGTGCCCAGCCTCGTTCCAGAGTTCGGCAGACTGGTCGAAAAATCCGTTGAAAAAAGACTGTGCACGGGCCTGACCTAACAGATAACCGTTGCCGGTTGCCGCCAGCTCCTCGACCCCGGCATGGAAATACACCGTCATCGACACCGTGCCCGCAGCCGTCATGCGGGCACGACGGCGCCAGACACGCGGATAAAACACATCGGCACGGGCCAGCAAGCTGCAGAAGTCAAGCGGACGCGCCGGTTCTTCGCGAATCCACAGTTGGGTCAGGCTATCGGCCTCTGAACCGTCCATGACTGAGGGCAGATCGCCCGCACAAGCCCGCAGGTTGTATTGTTTGGCCCACTCCAGATTGCTGTGCGCATTTGAACGAGGCAGTTGCTCTGGCGCGGGAACCGTGGGCATAACTGCATCTACCGCACTCCAGGTCTGACGGCGCACCGCTGTAACACCGGTGGCCGTCAACACCACCGTGTCCACACCCTTGGCATCCGTCTGGGACATGCATACCCACCAGTGCTGGGTTGAACGGTTGGTGCGCACCGGACGAGCCTCAATACGGAACTCGCCCTCAGACACGGCAGCAGCAAAGTTCACGGTCAAGGCGATAGGGTCTCCCAGCCGCTCCGGGTGTTGCATGACTGCATTGAGAGCCTGGGCGGCGGTGATGCCGCCAAAGGGGCCAATAAAGTTCGCATACGCAGGGTCGGTCTTGCCTGCCCAGTGACGGGACGACTCGCGACCGTGCTCATGCGAGGTCGGCGTCTGCAGATTGAGCGCAATCGCCCGATCAAACGGATGGGCCCTGGCTAGAGTAACTTTGTCGTTGGGTATGCCCATGAAACGATCTTCAAACCCGTTCAAAAATGCCGGCTGCGCCCTGACCCATGCCAACGCACATGGTGACCATACCGTACTTGAGGTTCTTGCGTTTGAGCGCATGCACCACCGTGGCAGATCGAATGGCACCGGTTGCGCCGAGTGGATGCCCCAGTGCAATGGCGCCGCCCATGGGGTTGACCTTGGCAGGATCCAGTCCCAAGGTGTTGAGAACAGCCAGGGACTGCGCGGCAAATGCCTCATTAAGCTCAAACCAGTCAATGTCCTGATGATTCAAGCCGGCATAGCGCAAAGCCGCTGGAATCGCCTCGATCGGCCCAATGCCCATGATGTGGGGAGGTACACCGCGCGAGGCAAAGCTGACAAACCGCGCCAGTGGTGTCAAGCCAAAGCGCTTGATGGCCGACGCGTTGGCCAGAATCAAGGCACCTGCACCATCGGAGGTTTGTGAACTATTCCCCGCAGTAACCGAGCCGCGTGCCGCAAATACCGTTTTGAGCTTGGCCAGACCTGCCAAAGAGGTATCAGCCCGCGCGCCTTCGTCCAGATTCACCGTGCGGGTTTTGACTAGCACTTCGCCAGAAGTCAGATCAGCCGAGCGGTCGGTCACCTCGATTGGCGTGATTTCATCGCTGAATTCACCGGCTTGCTGGGCCTGCAGCGCGCGCTGGTGAGATTGAAGTGCAAAGGCATCCTGGGCATCGCGACTGATCTTCCACTGTTGCGCTACTTTCTCGGCAGTCAGCCCCATGCCATAGGCAATGCCCACATCGCCTTCACGTTGAAAGATGGCAGGCGAGAGGGATGGAGCGTTTCCCATCATCGGAACCATACTCATGCTCTCCACACCGGCTGCAATCATCACTTCGGCCTCACCCACGCGGATGCGGTCTGCTGCCATTTGCACGGCGGACAGGCCCGAGGCACAAAACCGGTTGACAGTAATGCCTCCCACGCTGGAGGGCAAACCGGCCAGCACTGCGCCGATGCGCGCAATGTTCAGCCCCTGCTGCGATTCCGGAATGGCGCAACCACAAATGATGTCTTCTATAGCAGCCGGGTCCAGACCCGGCACTTGAGCCAGCGCCGCCTTGAGCGTAGTGGCCAACAGATCGTCCGGCCGGGTGTTGCGGAAGAACCCCCGGTGCGAGCGCCCAATGGGGGTGCGCGTGGCGGCCACAATGTAGGCGTCTTGAACTTGTTTCATAGCATCCCTTAATGAGTTGGGGACAGCGCAAAATTGCTCTGCATTTCTTGATCCGCCCCGCAAAGTGATTAGTTTCGAACCGGCTTACCTGAATTGAGCATGCCCATAATGCGCTCTTGCGTCTTGGGGTGAATAATCAGTGAGCAAAAGGCCTTGCGCTCCAACGCCATCAGATACTCCTCGCTGACCAGGGTGCCTGCGTCCACATCCCCGCCACACACCACTTCGGCGATCAGTCCGGCGATGTGAAAGTCGTGGGCGCTGATGAAGCCGCCGTCGCGCATATTGACCAGCGAGCCTTTGATGGTGGCCACGCCGCTGCGCCCCGCCACCGGGAACATGCGCTTGTGCGGCGCACGGTAGCCGCTGGCAAACAATGCTTTGGCTTCGTTGATGGCCACAAACAGCAGCTCATCCTTGTGGGGGACGATCACATCACTCTCCAGCAGGTAGCCCAGCTTGCGGGACTCCAGCGCACTGGTACCCACCTTGGCCATGGCTGCGGCTGTGAAGCCTTCGGTCAGGAAGGGCAGAATGTCTTTGCCGGTACTGCTTGCTGCGTTTTCTGCAGCACGTCGCGCAATGTAGGTAAGGCCTCCAGCACCGGGGACCAGTCCAACCCCGACCTCGACCAGACCAACGTAGCTCTCCATGGCCGCCACGCGCTTGCCGGAATAGACTGCCATTTCGCACCCACCCCCCAGCGCCAGACCACGCACGGCAGCCACGACGGGCACGCTGGAATAACGCAAGGCCAGCATGGCTTTTTGCAGCTCCACCATGGCACCGTCAATGGCTTGTACGCCGCCCATCATGAAGCCCGGCAGCATGGACTGCAGATCGGCACCGGCGGAAAACATTTCGCCGGGCGACCAGATCACCAGCCCCTGGTAGTCTTTCTCTGCCATCGCCTGGGCGGTTTGCAAGCCCTCAATCACGCCACCACCGATGGTGTGCATCTTGGTCTTGATGCTTGCGATGAGCACCTGGCCACCGGAGGGCCCATCCTGGTCCGCATCGAGCGTCCATAAACGCATGGATTCGTCTTCATGCAGCGTCTTGCCTGCCGTGGCGGCTGATGGCGCGTTGGCACCGAGTACGCTTTCGGGGAAATGCTGGCGCGCATACACCGGGAGCTTGCGCACCGGGGTAAACGTCCCGCTGGTGGGGTTCCACGAACCCTGGGGTGTATGCACACCACCGGCATCGGCCACGGGGCCTTTGAACACCCAGTCGGGCAGCGGTGCATTGCACAGCGCCTTACCGGCATCGATGTCTTCTTTGACCATGTTGGCGACTTCCAGCCAACCCGCTTCCTGCCACAGCTCAAACGGGCCCTGTTGCGCGCCAAAGCCCCAGCGCATGCAGAAGTCCACATCGCGGGCGTTGTCGGCGATCGATGCCAAGTGCACTGCTGCATAGTGAAACCCGTTGCGGATGATGGCCCACAAAAACTGCCCTTGTGCGCCTTCGCTGTTGCGCAGCAATTTCAGGCGTTCGGCAGCGGGCTTCTTCAGCATGCGGCCATAGACCTCATCCGCTTTCTGTCCTGCAGGCACGTATTCTTTGGATGCCAGATCAAAGCGCATCACATCGCGGCCGACCTTCTTGAAGAATCCCGCCTTGGTCTTCTGGCCCAGATTGCCCATCTCCAGCAGGGTTTTGAGCACCTCCGGTGTTGCAAAGCTGGCGTAGAACGGGTCCGTTTCAATGGACAGTGTGTCTTGCAGCGTCTTGATCACGTGGCCCATGGTGTCCAGCCCCACCACATCCGCCGTACGAAAGGTACCGGACGATGCACGTCCCAGTTTCTTGCCAGTGAGGTCATCGACCACATCAAACGTCAGGCCAAAGTTTTGTACCTCTTTCATGGTGGCCAGCATGCCGGCAATGCCCACGCGGTTGGCTATGAAGTTGGGCGAATCCTTGGCACGCACCACGCCTTTGCCCAGGTTGCTGGTGACAAAGGCTTCGAGGTCGTCCAGAACTTGGGGCTGCGTGGTCGGGGTATTGATCAGTTCCACCAGCGTCATATAGCGCGGCGGGTTGAAGAAATGGATGCCACAAAACCGTGGCTTGATTTCTTCGGGCAAGGCTTCGGACAGCTGGGTGATCGACAGTCCGGAGGTGTTGCTGGCCACGATGGCGTGCGGCGCGACAAAGGGTGCAATTTTCTTGTACAGGTCCAGCTTCCAGTCCATGCGCTCCGCGATGGCCTCGATGATCAGGTCACAGTCCTTGAGCTGTTCCATGTGCTCTTCGTAATTCGCCTGGCCAATCAGCGCTGCATCCTCAACCACACCCAAGGGAGCGGGTTTGAGCTTTTTGAGCCCGTCCACAGCCTTGGTCACTATGCTGTTTTTTGGCCCCTCTTTGGCAGGCAAATCAAACAACAGCACCGGCACCTTGACGTTCACCAGATGCGCAGCGATTTGCGCGCCCATGACACCAGCGCCCAACACGGCGACTTTACGGACATTGAAACGGGACATGTGTTTTCCTGAACGGAGGGAGCGGTTTACTGAACGCGAACCCAGGTTTGGGTGCGACCGAACAGGGGCGTGCCGATGTAACCACGGATTTCGAGCTTTTTCCCGCCGTCCACAGGGGCCATGCGCAGGCTGTAATCCTTGCCGTTATCGGGGTCCAGGATCTTGCCGCCTTCCCAGACGTCTTTACCATCGACCTTTGTACCGCCACGGATGATCTCCATGCCGATCTTGGGCTTGTCCTTGCGGTCACCGGTACATTTGACGCAATTGGGTTCTTGGCTGGGGTTGGGGTCCAGCGACTTCTCCACCACACCGGACAACACGCCATTGGCGTTGGTAGCGATTTTGATCTCGGCTTTGGGCTTGCCGGTGGCATCGTCGATACTGTTCCAGGTGCCTACTGGCGTCATCTGCGCCATGGCGCCCACAGAACCCAGAGCCAAAACCAAACCTGCTGCGATACGAATCATGAGAATCTCCTGTTTGTGAATAAGTTGGTTACGCAAACACCGCGTCGGTGTCCATCAGCACTTTACTGCCCGCCCGCGCGGTACGCATCAATGTAGCGGTTTCCGGGAACAGCTTGGCAAAGTAGAAACGTGCGGTTTGCAGCTTGGCCAGGTAAAACTGGTCGGTGCTGCCTGCCGCTATTTCGCGCAGAGCCACCTGCGCCATTCGGGCAAAAAAGTAGCCAAACACCAGATGGCCGGCCACGCGCAGGTAGTCCACCGCAGCGGCGCCCACTTCGTCGGGGTTCTGGAAACCCTTAAAGCCAATTTCGGTGGTGAACTTGGTCATCTGTTCGCCGAGCACGGCGATAGGAGTGATGAATTCGGCCATCTTTTCGTTGACGCCTTCTTCTTCTACCAACTTGCCTACCAGCTTTCCGAACTTGCGCAGCGTAGCGCCGTTGTTGCCCAGGATCTTGCGTCCCAGCAGGTCCAGCGACTGTATGGTGTTGGTGCCTTCGTAGATCAGGTTGATGCGGTTGTCGCGCACAAACTGCTCCATGCCCCACTCTTTGATGAAGCCGTGGCCCCCAAACACCTGCATGCAGGCGTTGGTGGAAATGTGTCCGTTGTCGGTGAGGAATGCCTTGGCGATAGGGGTGAGCATGGCCAGCATTTCGCCCGCGTCCTTGCGCGCTTTTTCGTCCGGGTGGCGCTGTTCTTTTTCCAGCAGCATGGAGCAGTAGCACGCCAGGGCGCGGCCGCCTTCGGCGTAGGCCCGGGCGGTGAGCAGCATCTTGCGCACATCGGGGTGCACGATGATGGGGTCGGCCGGTTTGTCCTTGGCCTTGGGGCCGGAGAGTGAACGCATCTGGATGCGGTCTTTCGCGTAGGCCAATGCGTTCTGGTAGGCCACTTCGGTCAGGCCCAAGGATTGGTTGCCCACACCCAGACGTGCGGCGTTCATCATGACAAACATGGCTTGCAAACCCTTGTTGGGTTGGCCCACCATCGTGCCTACCGCATCGTCCAGAACCATCTGGCAGGTGGAATTGCCATGGATACCCATTTTGTGCTCCAGTCCACCACAGTAAATACCGTTGCGACTGCCGATTGCTCCGTCCGGAGTGACATTGAACTTGGGGACCACAAACAGGCTGATGCCCTTTGAGCCCTGTGGCGCATCGGGCAGACGCGCCAGCACCAGGTGCACGATGTTTTCGGCCAGGTCGTGCTCGCCCGCGCTGATAAAGATCTTGGCACCATTGATCCTGTAAGTACCATCCACACCATGGGTGGCGGTGGGCTCTGCCTTGGTACGCAGCATGCCAAGGTCGGTACCGCAATGCGGCTCGGTCAGGCACATGGTGCCGGTCCAATCACCGCTAACCAGCTTGGGTAAGTAGAGCTTTTTCTGTGCCTCGGTGCCGTGGGCATGAAGACACTCATACGCGCCATTCGACAAGCCAGGGTACATAGTCCAAGCCTGGTTGGCAGAGTTCATCATTTCATAGAAGCACTGATTCACTACAAAAGGCAGACCCTGGCCGCCGTACTCGGTATCGCAACTCAGTGCGGCCCATCCACCTTGCACATACTGTTGGTAAGCGGCCTTGAAGCCCTTGGGTGGGGTGACTTCATGCGTGACTTTATCCAAAGTACAGCCCTCCGTATCACCGCTGATATTTAGCGGAAAGATCACCTCAGAGGCGAACTTTCCACCTTCTTCCAAAACAGCATTGATGGTGTCTGCATCCATTTCGGCGTGTGTAGGCAGCTCTTTGAGGGCCTGCGTGACATTGAGTACTTCGTGCATGACAAACTGCATGTCGCGCAGCGGGGGGGTGTAGATGGGCATGGAGGTCTCCTATAAGAACAAGTTGTTGCGCAGTGAAGGATTTGACCCGCCGTAACGGGTCAAGATATTGTCAAAACCGGTATGAGCCCGGCGCGTCGCACCGGGCATTTTCAAAAAGCGGGCTTCGTAATGCAGGCCCAAAATCAAGCTGTGAATTTCGAAGGCAATCTGCCCCTCGTCGGCGTCCCGGGAAAGATGCCCCTCTTCCTTAGCCTGCTGCACGGCTCGGTGTACGGCTTTAAGCCAGGTGTTGACCGAACTGGCCAGTGCATCACGAACCGGGCCTGGTCGATCATCAAACCCAACCGCACCACTGATAAAAATACAACCCGATTGAAGCTCTACCGCAACGCGTTTCATCCAGTTGGCAAACAGGGCCTTGACACGTGGCAAGCCGCGCGGCTCATCTAAGGCAGGGTAAAAAACCTCCTGCTCAAAGCGGCAGAAGTATTCTTTGACAACAGCTATCTGCAACTCTTCACGGGAGCCGAAATGGGCAAACACGCCCGATTTGCTCATGTGTGCCGCATCCGCCAACGCCCCGATGCTCAAGCCCTCAAGACCAATTTCGGCAGCAAGCGCCAGCGCCGCTTCAAGAATGGCGAGCCTGGTTTGCTGGCCTTTGAGATTTGCCCGGCCTTCACGGGCGGGCAGCTGGCGCACGACACGCCTGCTCAAACGTTCGGTCTCAGGCCCGTGAGCAAGCCCGGCCAAGGGCGTGGTGGTTTTACGGTGTTGGACAGCAGACATTGGCGGACGTTAAAAAGTAGCGGAACCCAAAAAAGAACGGTCGTGCTATTTTGCAGCATAAATATCCGGATGACTAGCCCCTCTCGCAATTTTCCCGCTTGAAAAGTTTGCAGTTCAGTGGATCAAGCGGCTTTTTTGTACGCTAGAACCTCTTGGCGCTGTTCGCCCAGCCCCTCAACGCCGCAGGTCATGACATCGCCTTTTTTAAGGAACTGGGGAGGCTTCATGCCCAGACCTACGCCCGGAGGTGTGCCGGTGGTGATGACATCGCCGGGCATCAAGGTCATGAACTCACTCAAGTGACTGACAATTTTGGCTACGCTGAAAATCATGGTCTTGGTGTTTCCGGTCTGCATGCGCTTGCCGTTGACATCCAGCCACATGCCCAACTTGTGTGGGTTGGGGATTTCGTCACGCGTGACCAACCAGGGACCAATCGGCCCGAAGGTGTCGCAGCCTTTGCCCTTGTCCCACTGGGAGCCGCGCTCGAGCTGAAACTCTCGCTCGCTCACATCGTTGATGGTGCAGTAGCCTGCAATGTAATTCAAAGCCTCTTTCTGGCTCACATAACTGGCTTTTTTACCAATGACGATGCCAAGCTCAATCTCCCAGTCGCCTTTAACCGAACCTTTGGGCAGCATCACTGCGTCGTTGGGCCCCTGAATACAACTAATGGCTTTGGAAAACACCACTGGCTCTTTCGGTATCGGCATACCGGCTTCCTTGGCGTGGTCGGTGTAATTCAGGCCAATGGCAATGAACTTGCTTATCCCATTAATGGGGCACCCCATGCGCGGCTTGCCACGCACCAGGGGCAGCTTGTCGGTTTTGAGTTTGGCCAGTCTGGCCAGCGCCGCGTCACCCAGTTGATCTGGCACGATATCCTTGATCACCGCACTCAGGTCGCGCAGCTTTCCGGCTGAATCAATCAGGCCGGGCTTTTCCTTGCCAGGTTTGCCATAGCGAACGAGTTTCATAAAGAGTCTCCAGTTTTTTATAAAGAAAAAGGGCTATAAGCCCTTGAAATATATGAAAGTTTGCTATTAATTTGGAAGCATACGCGCCAGGCAAGCATCCAGATGCTCTGACGGCATCCTCTTGAATCCGGAGCGAGCAAAGCGCTGCAAGCGGCCGGCTAAAAACGCGGTGAGCGCAGAGGCTGCAACCTGCGCATCTACGGTGGGTGTATCGGACTCGGGTGCACCGTGGCGCAAACATTGTTTGAGGGTGGACTCCACCTTGTCAAAAAACTGGTTCATGCGTTGCTGCAAACGCTCGTTCTCAAATACCAGCGCGTCGCCCACCATGACACGAGTCATGCCTGGGTTTTTTTCGGCAAACTGAACCAGCATGGTGACGATCTTTCCGGCCTGGCGTGCACCGTTAGCTTCTGTTGGGCTCGCAACTTGGGCCACGGATTCTCGTTCTGCGATCTGATTGACCAGGGAAAAAACCGTTTGCTCAATGAACTCGATCAAACCCTCAAACATCTGGGCCTTGCTAGCAAAGTGGCGGTACAGCGCAGCTTCGCTCACACCAAGTTTGGCGGCCAATGCAGCAGTAGTAATACGCTCGGCACCGGGCTGCTCGAGCATGGTGGCCAAGGCCTGCAATATCTGAACACGACGCTCGCCCGGCTTAGGTCGCTTTCGTGCCGGCGTAGATTCTGCGACAGTTTCACTGGAGAGCAATGCGGTAGTTTCAGTGTCAGACATGGTGCCTAGCAGGATGGTTTTTTTGATTCTCGCACAGCGCAGCTCGCTATTTTCAGAGACATCAAAAGGTACGCCCGTCCAGCCAAGGTTTGGACTGGCTTGCATGTGTGGTCGCAAATGTCGGGGTAGGGTCAATGCGATCGGATCATCGTGCCAAAGGCCTGGTCAGTCAGAATTTCCAGCAGCATGGCGTGCGGCACCCGACCGTCAATGATGTGCACGGCGTTCACGCCGCTTTTGGCGGCATCTAGCGCGCCACTGATCTTGGGCAGCATGCCACCGCTGATGGTGCCGTCTTCAAACAGCTCATCAATGCGCCGGGCCGTCAGGTCGGTCAGCAGGTTGCCAGCTTTGTCCAGCACGCCGGGGGTGTTGGTCAGCAGGACCAGTTTTTCAGCCTTTAGCACCGTGGCCAGTTTGCTGGCCACCACATCGGCATTGATGTTGTAGCTCTCGTTGTTTTCGCCAAAACCAATCGGGCTGATGACCGGAATAAACGCATCGTCCTGCAAGGCTTTGACAACGGCCGGATCGATGCTGAGAATATCTCCTACCTGTCCTACGTCGTATTCTTTGGAAGGGTCTTTGTTGTCCACCATTTTGAGTTTTTGTGCGCGGATCATGCCTCCATCACGACCGGTCAGTCCCACGGCCTTGCCACCGGCCTGATTGATCAGGCCCACAATGTCCTGCTGCACCTCACCGGCCAGCACCCACTCCACCACCTCCATGGTTTCGGCATCGGTCACGCGCATGCCCTGGACAAACTCTCCTTTCTTGCCTAGCCGGTTCAATGCGGTCTCAATTTGCGGTCCGCCGCCATGCACCACCACCGGGTTCATGCCCACCAGCTTGAGCAAGACCACGTCTTCTGCAAAATCTGCTTGCAGAGCAGGATCGGTCATGGCATTGCCACCGTACTTGATAACCAGCGTCTTGCCATGAAACTTACGGATGTAAGGCAGCGCCTGGGCCAGAATTTCGGCTTTGTCGCGGGGGGAGATATTTAGTGGCTCAGTCATGGGCGGAGGTGTACAAATGAATTGTTGATCTGATGATGACGCAAATTGTGCCGTAATGTCAGAAGCCCGTTCATTTACCCGACGGAACTGTTGCTTCTCTGGGACTGCGGACATCACCTTGAACCCAGTCAGTCAGTGGACGTCACCCGCTTTAATAAACACAGGTTAAGGTTGAATTTATTCAGCGAATGATGAAAACCAATGAACTAAAAATCTGGCTACAGCTTTAGCTCAGATTGACCGGTATATCTGAAATATCGTGACAAAGCCCCAAGCTGACAAATACCGGGCTAGCCATATTGAAGGCAAGTAAACATACCTACCATTCAGCTTGCACAGGTATATTAAATATTCAGCTAAAGAGTAAAAAAAACAATATGGCTAAAAGCACCTGCAGCAGATCAAACCCAATCACTACTGATTGCTTGACCGCAAGCGGCCAAGCAATCATTAGCCTAAGCATTAACGGCGAAAGCTTCCTTGCTTTGGCCCTGTGCGATGAGTGTGGACAGCCAGCGCGGTGTCAAACCCCGGCCTGACCAGGTTTCACCATTCGGGCCGCGGTATTTCGCTGCAACCGATGTAGTCGCTTTTTTGGCAGTTTTAGGTACTTTGGAGGTTTTCGCAATAGCCAGCTTCGATTTGCCAGCCTTGCCTGATTTACCTGTTTTAGCCGTTTGCAAATCTTTCACCGTAATACCGAATGCCTGCATCTTCGCCAGAATATCCTGCACTGTGATTGCAAAATCTTTGGAGCGAATGTCTTGGGCTTGTTTCTGCAGTTTGTCGATTTGGATTTGAATATCAATTAGATTGGTCATGATTTTTTCCTTTACTACTTCTGAAGATATTAGCCAAGTTGGAATTTCCAGTTTAATTGTATCTCCAGGAAATTGAATACTGATGGGTTAACACATGATATGCAGGATCGGATATTGATTAATAGGGTAACCCCCATCAAAACCCAAGGACCGGGAAGCAGGATTTTCCAGGAGGTAATTTCTACGTGAAGAAGTTGAGTTTCGGCGACAGCCAAACCATGTCTGACTTCAAGCGTGTTGATGCCGGCCTGCCCCAGCCGGTACTCAGCGAGCAAACGAGCTTGAGCAGCGCCGCGTTTTACAAATGACGTGCCAGTTGCGATGTCATGGACGCCTCCATGAGGATTCGCATCTCAGATACTCGTTAATTAGTTTCTGCCGTAACTATCTTCAAAGCGAACAATATCGTCTTCACCAAGATAAGCGCCGCTTTGTACTTCAATGATTTCCAGTGGCATTTTGCCGGGGTTGGCAAGGCGGTGGGTTTGACCGAGAGGGATAAAGGTGCTCTGGTTTTCACCCAACAGGATGACCTTATCGCCGTTGGTCACTTCTGCAGTACCGCTCACCACAATCCAGTGCTCGGCACGGTGATGGTGCATTTGCAGCGACAAAGATGCGCCCGGGTTGACGCCAATGCGTTTAACCTGGTGGCGGCTGCCCACATCCACACTGTCATACCACCCCCATGGGCGGGCTACACGGCGGTGTTGAACAGCCTGGGAAGCATCAAGCGACTCCAGCAATGTCACCACTTCTTTAACGGCCTCTGCATGCGCGGTGTCAGCCACCAGCAGGGCATCTGGGGTGTCAATGATGAGCAGGTTGTGCGTGCCTAAAGCCACCACCGGACGCTGGCCGGCAGCATGGATATAGGTGTTGCTGGCACGCAGGTAGTGGGCGTCATTGATCTCGCCACCAGAACGGTTGCCCAGGGCGTCCGATTCGGCCAGGTCAGCCACCGCGTTCCAGCTGCCCACATCGCTCCACTGGCCACTGAAAGGAAATACCGAAATTCCCCCTGCTTCTCCGGAGCAGGGCTCCATGACTGCGTAATCAATGGACTGGCTGCGACAGGTCGCAAAAGCCTGGGCATCGGGACGCGTAAATAGGCCGTCAAGTTGGGGCTGTTGCATGGCCTGACGGCACACTGCAAGGATGTCCGGGGCGTGGGTCTGCAAGGCATCCAGCAAGGTTTGGGCACGGGTAAGAAAAATACCGGCATTCCACAAATAGTTGCCAGTAGCCAGAAATTCTGTGGCCTTGGAAGCGTCAGGCTTCTCAACAAATCGGGCTACCGCAAATCCACCCTGAGTTGCCACCTTACCTTTGTGAATATAGCCATAAGCGGTGCTGGGAAAGCTGGGGGTAACTCCAAAGGTAACAATTCTTCCGGCCTGGGCTGCCGGTGCAGCAGAGCGCACCATCGTGACAAAGGTGTCCGTGTTGGGGATGTGCTGGTCTGCCGGACAGAACAATAACAGCGCTTCTGGCTCTGCCAGCAAAGCCGCCAAAGCCATGGCTGGCGCGGTATTTTTGGCTTGCGGCTCCAGCAGTTGGCGCACGCTCAGACCGGCTTTGGTCGCCACATCTGCGAGCAAAAAGCGATGCTCATCTGAAGACACACAGGTAATGGCTTCAGGCTGGCCTTGGACCAATGGGGCTACCCGCTCCAATGTGAGCTGCAACAACGATTTGCTGCCCAGCAGAGGAATGAACTGCTTGGGAAAGGCTTTTCGCGACAAGGGCCACAGGCGAGTGCCACTGCCACCACACAGAATAACGGGGTGGATGATCGGCAAGTCAGTGGCGATTTGGGTTGAAGTCATAGACAAGTAGATATAGAGTGTTCAGGCTTAAAAGCTCAGGAAAATACTTCTGCGTTTTTCAAAGGCACGCCCACCGTGTCTTTGGCGGACAGTTTAGGCGTGAGGCCTTCAGGCCACCGAATGCCAATGGCAGGGTCGTTCCAGGCAATGCAGCGCTCATGTTCCGGGGCATAGTACTCAGTGGTTTTGTACAAAAAGTCTGCCTGCTCGCTGGTCACCACAAATCCATGTGCAAAGCCTGGAGGTACCCACAGCTGGCGCTGGTTGTCTTCGGAAAGCTCTGTACCTACCCATCTGCCAAACGTGGGTGATGACTGTCGTACATCTACCGCCACGTCAAACACCGAACCCCGCACCACACGAACCAGCTTGCCCTGGGGGTGTTGTAGTTGATAGTGCAGGCCGCGCAGTACACCGTGACCAGACCGGCTGTGGTTGTCTTGAACAAACTGAAGGTTCTGGCCGGTTGCTTGGTGAAAGGCTCTTTGATTGAAGCTTTCAAAAAAGAAACCACGCGCATCACCGAACACTTTGGGCTCGATGATCAGAACCTCTGCAATTGCCGTAGGAATGACGGTCATGGGCTTACCTTTTATTCTTTGAGTAGACGCAGCAAGTATTGGCCGTAACCATTTTTGGCCAGTGGCTGTGCCAACTTTTCAAGCTCCTCATTGCTGATGTGGTGGTTGCGCCAGGCAATTTCTTCAGGACAGGCAATTTTTAAACCCTGGCGGTGCTCCAGAGTGGCAATGAATTGGCTGGCCTCTAGCAGGCTCTCATGCGTGCCCGTATCCAGCCACGCATAGCCACGCTGCATGATTTGAACACTGAGCTGACCCCTATCCAGGTAAGCTTGGTTAACAGCGGTAATCTCCAGCTCCCCACGGGCACTGGGTTTGACGGCCTTGGCAATGTCTACCACCTGCGCGTCGTAAAAATACAGCCCAGTAACGGCATAGTTACTTTGAGGTTGAAGGGGCTTTTCTTCAATGCTACTGGCTTTTCCTTGGCTGTCAAAAGCCACCACGCCATAACGCTCAGGGTCTTGCACATGGTAGGCGAATACGGTGGCACCAGCCATTTTTTCGTCAGCTTCTCCCAGCAGTTTTTGAAAATCGTGACCATGAAAAATGTTGTCGCCCAGTACCAGGGCACTGGGATTGTTACCAATAAAGGCGTCACCGATGATGAAGGCCTGTGCCAGGCCGTCGGGTGATGGCTGGACGGCGTATTGCAGGCTCAGGCCCCACTGGCTGCCATCGCCCAAGAGCTGCGTGAAGCGCGGCGTGTCTTGCGGGGTACTGATGATCAGGATATCTCGGATACCAGCCAGCATGAGGGTGCTCAGCGGGTAGTAAATCATGGGCTTGTCGTACACCGGCAGCAGTTGCTTGCTGATGGCCAGGGTAGCCGGGTGCAGGCGGGTACCCGAACCGCCTGCGAGGATGATGCCTTTGCGTTGTGTCATGGTGATTTATAGCGTTTCTGCAAGCATGCGGGTCACGCCCTGCTGCCAGGGCGGTAGGTTTAAGCCAAATACCTGCTGGAATTTGCCAGTGTTCAGGCGTGAATTGCTAGGGCGTCGGGCTGGGGTGGGGTAGCTCGATGTGGGCACGGCGGCAATGGCCTGGGGCAGGACTTTTAGCTCAACGCCGGCCTGTGTGGCGGTTTGAATGACAAATTGCGCATAACCATGCCAGGAAGTATGGCCACCTGCCACAAGATGGTACAGGCCACTGAGAGAAGAGTCGTCAGACGCATGTTGTTCTGGCTGCGCGCATACCCTGCGTAAGGCATGGGCAGTTGCATCAGCCAGCAGGTCCGCGCCTGTGGGCGCGCCAAACTGGTCGTTGATGACCGAGAGGCTGTCGCGTTCTTTGGCCAGTTTGACCATGGTCTTGGCGAAATTCCCGCCCCTCGCCGCATACACCCAACTGGTCCGGAAAATAAGATGGTTGCAGTTGCTGGCTGCAATCAGTTGCTCGGCCTCGCGTTTGGTGTGGCCGTACACGCTCAGCGGTGCGGTGACGTCGGTTTCAACCCAGGGGGTCTGGCCACGGCCATCAAACACATAGTCGGTTGAGTAGTGAACCAGCCAAGCCCCCAAAGCTGCAGCCGCTTGTGCCAGTGCTGCCGGTGCTGCGGTGTTGATGGTTCGGGCCAAATCAGGCTCGCTCTCGGCCTTGTCCACCGCGGTATGGGCAGCGGCATTGACGATGATGTCAGGCTGCACGGCATACACCGTAGCGAGCAACCCGGCCGGGTTGGTGAAGTCCCCGCAAAGATGGGTGCTGTCAAAGTCCAGCGCAATCACCTCACCCAATACGCTCAGGCTTCGCTGTAGCTCCCACCCCACCTGCCCGCTTTTCCCGAACAACAGAATTTTTTTCATGCAGTCAAGTCCAAAATTTCAAACCTGGCTGTTAACGTAATTGGTAGCTATCCATTGACGGTAGTCACCCGACTGCACATGGGCAACCCAGTCGGGATGGCTCAAGTACCACATCACGGTTTTTCGAATGCCAGTCTCAAAGGTTTCTGTGGGCTTCCAGCCCAACTCCTGCTCCAGTTTGCGGGCATCAATCGCATAACGGCGGTCATGGCCGGGGCGGTCTTGCACATATCTGATCAGGGTGCTGTAGGGTTTGCCGTCGGCGCGGGGCTCAAGCGCATCCAGCAAACCACAAACGGTTTGCACAATCTCGATATTGGGTTTTTCGTTCCAACCGCCTACGTTGTAGACCTCGCCCAGACGACCGGCCTCCAGTACCCGGCGAATGGCGCTGCAGTGGTCTTTGACGTACAGCCAGTCGCGGATCTGCATACCATCGCCGTACACGGGCAAAGGCTTGCCCGCCAGCGCGTTGACGATCATCAGAGGAATTAGCTTCTCGGGAAAGTGGTAAGGGCCGTAGTTATTGGAGCAGTTGGTAGTGAGCACCGGCAAACCGTAGGTGTGGTGGTAGGCGCGCACCAGATGGTCGCTGGCGGCTTTACTGGCCGAATACGGGCTGTTGGGCTCGTAACGGTGGGTCTCGGTAAAGGCGGGATCGGCTTTGGAAAGCGAGCCATAAACCTCGTCAGTGGAAACATGCAAAAAGCGAAAATCGGTTTTTTCGGCCTGTGACAGAGAGCTCCAATAGGCCCGAACGCACTCCAAAAGCCGGAAGGTGCCCAAGATATTGGTTTGGATGAAGTCCTCAGGCCCGTGGATGGACCGATCTACATGCGACTCAGCAGCAAAATTCAAAATGGCGCGTGGCTGGTGCCGGGCCAGCAAATCCGCCACCAGCGCGGAGTCGCCAATATCGCCCTGCACAAACAAATGACGAGCATCGCCTTGAAGCAAGGCCAGATTCTCGAGATTACCGGCGTAGGTGAGTTTGTCCAGATTGAGAACCGGCTCATCAGATACACCCAGCCAGTCCAGAACAAAATTACTGCCGATAAAACCAGCTCCACCTGTCACAAGAATCATTATTTCCCTCTGTTTATTAGTCTCTTTTCACTATCGGCGGCATGCCTTTAGTAAAGTGCCTCTACTTTAATGCTTACTTTACGCCTCAAGGAGGTCTAGAGTCTGGTTTGTATTGTCCACATGAGGAGATTTCACCATGCGTAAACAAGCCCAACCAGGCAAATCAGATGACGCCACGTCCAAAGACCCCTTTTCTGATCACATCAAGGCATCTGCCCAGCAGATCTGGCTGGCCGGTTTGGGGGCCTTCACCAAGGCTCAGGCCGAGGGCAGCAAGGTGTTTGACACTCTGGTGAAAGAAGGCATGGCCATGCAACAAAATACCCAGACAGTTGCAGAACAACGGCTTTCTGAAGTAACCGCCAAGGTGTCAAACCTGGCCTCTGATCTGGGAGCCAAAGCCACTGGGCAATGGGACAAGCTGGAAACCATTTTTGAGGACCGTGTGGCCAAGGCCTTGGGCCGCTTGGGCATGCCAACATCCACTGAACTTGACGAGTTAAAGCGTGAAGTTATGGTGCTGAAAGAGGCAGTTGCCAAGCTCACTTCACCCGCCAGCACAAGCCGTGCAGCAAAGGTGACGCGCAAGGTCCCTAGAAATAGACCACAGTCCACCATATCGGCAAAAAGCAGGTAAAAACGCAAGCGCAGCCATCGTGAAAAAAGCTCCCCGCCGTACCGCCCAACGAATTCTTGAGGTCACTCTGGAACTCTTCAACCGGTTTGGCGAGCCCAATGTGTCAACTACTCTGATCTCGGCCGAGCTCAATATCAGCCCTGGGAACCTGTATTACCACTACCCGGCCAAGGAAGAGTTGATCAACGCCTTGTTCGATCGATACGAGGCGGCATTGAATGAGCTTTTGACAGCAGGAGGCGGCGTTCGCGACGTGGAAGACGCTTGGTTTTACGTTCACAGCCTGTTCGAGTTGATCTGGCAATATCGATTTTTGTACCGGGATTTGAATGACCTGCTGAGCAAGAACAGACGGCTTGAGACACATATTCAAACCATTCTGAAAAACAAAACCCAGACGTTTTGCGCCATGCTGGATGGCTTGCAGCAAGCGGGAACCCTGCAAATTGACTCGCGCGAGATGACCATTACGGCCACCAGCATGGTGGTGGTATTGACCTATTGGCTCAGTTTTGAATATGCGCGCAACCCCCGTCAGGCACTGGAGCCGCAACAGTCGCAGGCGGCCCTGTTGCGCGGGGCGCACCATGTGCTGAACCTGTTGGCTCCTTACATGCAAGCCGAGCCGCGCACGCACTTAATGCGTCTGGTGACGGCTTACACTCAAGCCGCTTTACCAACCTAACCTTACCTTCGAATATGTCAGACCTGAAAACACAATTTGAAACAGCTGTGGCCAACTCTAAAAACCTGGCCGAGCGGCCCGACAACATGACCCTGCTCAAACTGTACGGCTTGTACAAACAGGGAAGCTCTGGCGACAACAATGAACCCAAGCCTGGTTTTTCGGACATGGTGGCCCGTGCCAAATGGGACGCCTGGAATGCCTTGAAAGGCAAGCCCGCCGACGAGGCCATGCAGCAGTACATTGACTTGATTGAATCACTGCAATAGCCTCAACCATGCTCTACAAATTCAAATCCAAATCGACCGCTGACCTGATCATGCTGGAGGCCAACGGCAGACGTATTCTGGAAATCATCGGCAAGGCAGACAGCAATAAAGGCATCCTGTTGGCTGCAGACATGCCCACTGCCAGCGCAGCACTGCAGAGCGCTATTACCCTTGAAGAAAAGGCCCTCAAAGTGGCGATGGAAGAAGCTCTGCAAAAAGCAGAGCCCACCCCGAAAACCCCAGAGGTCTCACTGCGTCAGCGTGCTGCACCCTTTTTAGAGATGCTGCGTCGCTGCGAAAAAGCTCAAGAGGATATCG
>JBILKC010000107.1:0-8481 GCA_044376885.1 Hylemonella sp.
CAACATCTCCAAAGTCCTCTCGCCAATATCTCTGCCGAAGCCATTACCGTTACACCAGAGGGACTAGCTCTGTATCGTCAGTTTGGTGCCGTGGTAGACCAAATAACTGACTTCACTTCGCTGTTGCGATTAGGCCTAAAACTTTAATTGAGAGGACGTCACCCTGCAAGCCGGGTGCCGCCTCTCATCTCAATGTTGAGCAGCGAAACCTATGCATCGAATAATTGCCGCTATTGCGTTCGTAATGCTGGGAGGTTCTGCGCTTTCTCAAACGCCGTCGGAAACGAAGCAGATCGAGTACGAAAAGGAACACGCAGAGATCGTCACAATGTTTCGTACGGAAACTGGCTTCGAGGAGATCGACCGAGGGGAAGTCCTTCAGTTCATCGACAACAAGAGAACCAGGGTCTTCTTGGTAACGAAGCCTGGACATCCAGCGCATCCTAGTGTGGTTACCCGCCAAGCTATTGAGCAAGACGGAAACCTCTTCATAAAGTCCAATGGCGTTGGGCGCGGTGACAAGCAGGCCTTAAAGATTTGGATTGACTATCCTGACTCGGAAGTGAAGAGAGCCGTTGATCAGAGCCACGAGAAGCGAACAAGCAATGACATACTGTCGACTGCCTAACTATTCATTGCGGCTTTCCTGCGCCAGCGACGCTGGCTGGTCCGCTGAATTCCAACGCTAGACCACTTGTAGCGCTCGCAGTGTGAACCGACCGACGGAAACTGCTATTCTTCTGCCATGAAAGTCAGCGAAGTCCTTCGAATGCTTCAGGGCGACGGGTGGGCGTTGGTCGCCACCAGAGGCAGTCATCGGCAGTTCAAACACGCAAACAAGCCTGGTCGCGTGACGGTCCCGGGTAAGCCGAGTGACGATCTGGCACCCGGCACATTGAACAGCATTCTTAAACAGGCAGGATTGAAGTGAGGTTGGTATGCGTTACGCAATAGTCATCGAAAAAGCAGAAGGCAACTACTCGGCTTATGTGCCGGATCTGCCTGGCTGCGTCGCCACCGGTGCAACCGTCGAAGAGGTGGAAATGGAAATCCGCGAGGCCATTGCGTTTCATGTTGAAGGGCTACGTGAAGATGGTTTACCGGTTCCGCCGGGTGCCAGCCAGGTTGACTATGTCGAAGTGGTGGCATAACTGGGCATCCCATCGAACTGCCCTCGGCCGCGGCTGAATTCAGACTTCAACCGCCATGAAGAAAAGCCACATCGCTGCCTTAATCTGCTTTGCATTGGCAGTGCTGTTGTACGCCGTCGGCTCATCGCATCAGGGTGCAGTGGGCTTTTTATTTCTCGGTTTCATTTTCGAGCTCATGGGATGGAAAAAGATCTGCGGCTCCTCAAAAGATGTAAATTGATTTACCTCGGCCAAGCGCTAACGGCGCTTTCACCGGGTCTGCACCAATGATCCAATGGCCTATCTCTGTCCTGCATTCTTGGCGTAAGTTGCTCTTGGGCGTGCGTCGGCGGTCGGCGCTACACCAGCAGGCCGCTTCGCGGCATGCGTTATATTCCGATGGCCTTAACCATTGGTCGCCACATCTGCAATTCGGATCAGCATACGGATACTGCGATGACCTGCTTGCTTGAACTCATAACTTGGGAGAAATTGGCGGCAATTTCCAACTCGGCGTTTACAACATCGCTCGTTGGGGCGCTTGCCGGCGCTTACGCTGGTGCCTATGCAGCGCAGAAGATTGCCGAGCGCAGCAAAGAGCGTGCTGAGTTTCAAGCGCAAATTCGGAATACAAATGCCGCAATTACTCTTTCGTTTATGGTTTGTAACGCAGCGATCTCTTTGAAGAAGCAGCAAACCAAAGGGTTATGCGAGACCTATTTCATGAAGAAGGCCGAGCTGGAAAGCTTCTTACAGAAGCGCAAGGCCGGAGAGATTTCCCCTGACGTTCCGTTCGAGTTCCAAGCAGACCTTAGAAGCGTTCCCTTTCCCGCTGTTCCTATAGATGCGTTACGTTCGCTTGTCTACGAAAAGCTGTCTGTTTCAGGGCGGCCCCTTGCGCTTGTAGCTACACTGGCAGGCGCTCTTTCGGCACTTGCCGAAACGATTGAAACCAGAAATGGACTAATCGCGAGTTTCAAACAGCTATCGCCGCAGGCCCGCGAAACGGCTTTGCCGGCCCTCTACTTTGGCAGGCCCTATGGAGAGGGCCATGTCAGTACCGAGTACCTTGACACCATGACAGGTCTGCAAAACCTGACCGACGACGTAATCTTTTTCGGTCGTCTGTTATGTGAAGACTTAGCGGTGCATGGCAACAAGCTTTTAGACAAATTCAAGTCACAGTTCAAAAGAGTCGTTGAGCAAATCAACGTTATTGAGCTATCGCCGGAAAAGACTGCTGGCCTGATACCGCCCAATGAGCAGTATTCCGAATGGCTAGTTGGGTTTCAAGAAAGGAAATGAAAAATGATGCCCAAACCTGCGGTCAACCAGGCCTTGCGCATAAAGCCGCGCAAGGCCCGGTTACCGTGAACTATAAAACTGCATTTCAAGCAACCGGCATGGACCGCAGCACCGGACCTTGAGGAACTGCAGCCACCAAGAGGTGCCTCCCATACCCTTGCAATCCTGCCTCCATGAAGCCTTTGTCATCAATGCGGCCTGCAAACAGGGCGCCGACTTGGGTTTTCAGCAGGTGGCTTCGGTGGGTAGATCAACTGCGTCGGTTTCGGCTTGATCTCACTCAGTAATCCACTCTTTCGGACAGTCATCAATTAGTCATCTTTCGCGTTAAAAATGTAAACGATTACATTGATAAATTCGTGAGCATTCAAGACGTCGCCAAACAAGCCAGAGTATCGGTCGCCACGGTGTCGCGGGTTTTTAACCTGCCTGACAAAGTCACGCCGGGTACGCGGGAGCGCGTTGAAAAGATTGCCAAAAGGCTGGGTTATGTTGCCAACGCCAGTGCACGAACCTTGCGCACGCAGCGCAGTCGGGTGCTGGGCGTGGTTCTGCCGACCTTGCTCAATCCTGTATTTGCCGAATGTCTGAGCGGTATTGCCAGTGCGGCCACCAGAGCCGGTTATGCCATCTTGCCCATCACGACAGATTACGAATTGGCGCAAGAAGACCTTGCGGTCAATTTGCTTTTGGCGGGAAACGTGGATGGCATGATTCTGGTGGTATCCAACCCGGCTACTTCAAAAGCACTTGAACGCTTGCAAGCCTCAGGTGTTGCATACGCGCTGGCTTATAACAGCCACCCAGGACACCCCTGCGTATCGGTCGACAGCGAAGCTGCGGTCAGCGCCGTGGTCGGGCGACTTTCCGGCTTGGGGCACACCCGCATCACTCTGGTCACAGGCCTGCTCGCTGCATCAGACCGGGCTCAACAGCGCTTGCGTGGCTACCAGCAGGCCATGACCGGTTTGAAGCTCAAAAAAACCCAGGTTCTGGAAGTGCCATTTATCGCAAGCGCTGTGGACGAGATACGCAATATGTTGACGCAGGAACAAAGACCCACAGCCCTGGTTTGCTCCAACGATTTGCTGGCCATTCGCAGCATCCGGGCGGCGAGCCTGGCGGGGCTGAAGGTGCCTGACGATATCAGCGTGGTCGGCTTTGATGGCATTGCGTTAGGGGAAGACCTGACGCCCATGTTGAGCAGCGTGACACAGCCCAATGCAGGCTTGGGCCGCGCGGCCGTTGAGCTGTTGTTGCAGGCGGTCATCAGCGGTCATGTGTTGTTGCCCAGTGCCAGCGTGGTACTGGCGCACGGCTTCAGACAGGGCGAGTCGTATGCAGCACCGCCACCGGATATCAATAAAAACGAGAAGTTTTCAGCCAAGAAAACCTGAATTGATCCTTTTTTCACTTTCCTTCAATCGTTTATCCAAACCAGGAGTTCACCATGAAAATTGCCTTGAAAAAGATAGCTGCCAGCACCTTGCTGGCGCTAGGCTTGGCCGCCAGCGGCCTGGCTACTGCACAAACTGCCATTTGCTACAACTGCCCACCAGAATGGGCCGACTGGGCCAGTCAGCTCAGAGCCATCAAGGCCAAGACGGGCATCACCGTCCCTCCAGACAATAAGAACTCGGGCCAATCACTGGCACAACTGGTGGCTGAAAAAGCGGCCCCCGTGGCTGATGTGACCTATATGGGCGTGACCTTTGCCATTCAGGCACAAAAAGACGGTGTTGTTGCTGCCTACAAGCCAGCAGGCTTCAACGACATCCCCGATGGATTGAAAGACCCGCAAGGCAACTGGTTCACCATCCACACCGGCACGCTGGGCTTTATGGTCAATGTCGATGCACTTAAAGGCAAGCCGGTTCCCAGGTCATGGGCAGATTTGCTCAAGCCTGAATACAAAGGTCTGATTGGCTATCTCGACCCGGCATCTGCCTTTGTTGGCTATGTGGGCGCAGTGGCTGTGAATCAGGCACGCGGCGGCACGATGGACAATTTCACCCCGGGTATTGATTACTTCAAGGCCTTGCAAAAAAACGAGCCGATTGTTCCCAAGCAAACCTCTTATGCGCGCGTGCTGTCGGGTGAGATTGCAATTCTGCTGGACTACGACTTCAACGCCTACCGCGCCAAACACAAAGACAAAGCCAATGTGGCGTTTGTGATTCCTGCTGAAGGTACGGTCATCGTGCCGTATGTGATGAGCCTCGTCGCAAACAGTCCACAGGCAGCCAACGGCAAAAAAGTGCTGGACTTTGTGTTGTCTGATGAAGGCCAGACCATCTGGGCCAACGCTTACCTCAGACCCGTCCGCAACGTGACGATGCCCCCTGAAGTGCAATCGCGCTTTTTACCCGCCACTGACTATGCACGTGCCAAGCCCGTGGACTACGCCCGCATGGCTGCAGTACAAAAAGCGTTTTCTGACCGCTACCTGCAAGAAGTAAAGTAGAACGTGACTCGCATTCTCAGCCTTTGTGCTGCACCAGCGGTGGCATTTTTTGCAGCGTTCTGGCTTCTGCCCGTCGTGCAATTGCTGGTGTTGCCATCAAATAAAGGCTGGGACACCTACTTTGCGGTGCTGACCAACAGCCGCTATTTGCAAAGCCTGCTCAACACGGTCAGCTTGTCACTGGGTGTGACACTGCTGACTCTGTTACTGGGCGCGATGGCGGGCATTGTGCTGGCAAGGCAAACCTTTAAGGGGCGGCAATTGTTACTGTCGTTGCTGACGCTGCCGCTGTCTTTCCCCGGTGTGATCATCGGGTTTTTCATCATTTTGCTTGGTGGCCGGCAGGGACTGGTGGCAGACCTGACCGACTGGGCGGGCTTGGGTCGCACCACGTTTGCCTACGGCCTGACTGGCCTGTTTTTAGGCTACCTGTACTTCTCATTGCCCCGTGCTATTGCCACCTACACCGCGGCAGCCAGCGCAATGGATGCGCAGCTTGAAGAAGCCGCCCGCTCACTGGGTGCTTCACGCTGGCAGGTCGCGCGCGATGTGTGGCTGCCTGAGCTGGCACCGACCACCATGGCTTGTGGCGCAATTATTTTTGCGACATGTATGGGCGCATTCGGGACGGCATTTACGCTGGCCAGCAAATTTGAAGTGCTGCCCATCACCATTTACAACGAGTTCACCAACTATGCCAACTTTGCACTGGCGGCCAGTTTGTCCATCACGCTGGGGCTGATCACTTGGCTGGTCTTGTTTGTCACGCGGCAACTCACGTCTGCCAAGACTGGCGTGGCCCCGGCTGGGGTTTAAACATGCGCGTCAACACCAAGACTCCGGGACTGCTGATTGGCGTGACGTTTATCGTCAGCGTTTTCATGCTTGCACCCATAGGCCTGTCGGTCATGGCCGGACTGGTCAACAACTACAGCACGGGCATTAAAAGCGGGCTGACGCTGCGCTGGCTCAATGAGGTGCTGGACGTGTACGGAAGTACCATCAGTTGGTCATTGCTGTTGGGACTTTTGTGCGTCATTGGCAACCTGCTGATTGGCGTGCCCTGCGCCTATGCGCTGGCACGCAGCCAATCACGTGTAGCACGCATGTTTGAAGAGTTGCTTACTTTGCCAGTAGCTGTACCGGGTCTGGCAACTGCCTTGGCGCTGATATTGACCTACGGCCATATGCGGGACTTTCGGCAAAGCTTTGCATTCATTCTGGTCGGGCACATGGTGTTTACGCTCCCGTTCATGGTGCGTACTGTCAGCTCGGCTTTTCAGCGCCATGAATTGCTGGCCATGGAAGAAGCGGCGCGCACGCTGGGCGCCAGTTTTGCCCAGAGGTTTTTGGGGGTACTCGTCCCGGCCGTGCTACCGGCCATTGTGGCGGGCAGCCTGATGGTTTTTACCTTATCGGTGGGTGAGTTCAATCTGACCTGGATGTTGCACACGCCACTGACGCGGACACTGCCTGTGGGTCTGGCGGACAGCTATGCATCCATGCGGATTGAAATTGGCTCTGCCTACACCTTGGTTTTTTTACTCGTCATTCTGCCTGTTTTGTGGGGCTTGCAAGCGATTGGCAAACTGATTCAAAAGCATCATGGCACCTGAAAACATACAAGCTCCAACGCGTATTCAAATCACCGATTGCGCCAAAACCTACCCTGACGGTACGCGCGGCTTGCAGCCTACAACCTTGACCGTTGAGCCTGGCGAAGTGCTTGCGCTGCTTGGGCCCTCTGGCTGCGGCAAGACCACCTTGCTGCGCATCATTGCCGGTCTGGAGACGCCCGATACGGGTAGCCGTATCGTTTTTGGAGATAAAGATGTGACGACCTTGCCGGTCGAGCAGCGCGGTATTGGCATGGTGTTTCAGCATTACGCGCTGTTCCCGCAGATGTCGGTCGCAGCCAATATCGGGTATGGCCTGAAGATTCGTGGCACACCAGATGCTGAACGCGTCAAACTGGTGGGTGACCTGGTTGACCTGGTGCGTTTGAACGGGCTTGAAAACAAGCGCCCCGCCGAGTTGTCCGGAGGCCAGCGTCAGCGTGTCGCGCTGGCGCGGGCGGTCGCCGTGAGGCCGCAGGTGCTGCTGCTGGACGAACCGTTAACCGCGCTGGATGCCAAACTCAAAGAATCGCTGCGTGATGAACTGGCTGACATGCTGCGCCGCTTGCACATCACCGCGGTCTATGTCACGCATGATCAGCAGGAAGCGCTGGCCATTGCCGACCGGTTGGCTGTCATGCAGACGGGCCGAATTGTGCAAGTGGGGCACGGTGAGGAGCTGTACCGTTCGCCCAGCCATCCGTTCGTCGCCACGTTTTTAGGCCGTGTTAACCGTATAGAACGAAGCGAGAAAGAGTGTGCGGTCAACGTCGTCAGTGTTGGCGGCTTGATGCTGCCATGCCCAACTTCATGCTCAGGTCAAAAAGCCCTGCTGGTGCGGCCAGAAGACATTGAAGTCGGTGCGCACATTAAAGGCTGGGGACAGGCAACTGTCATTCACCGCAGCTTTTTAGGCGACCGGGTGCAACTCACGCTTGATTTGGGCGATCAACGACAGCTTCGCGCAGACGTGACGCGCGACCACGCCGCGCAATTGGGTGACACTGTTGGCCTGCGCATTGCACCCGAGCGCCTGATACCCGGCAACGAATCTACAGAAACAACATGACAACACGCTTGCTTCAATTGTCCGACCTGCATATACGCGAACCTGGCAAGCAGGCGTATGGCCGTATTCAAACCGCGCCGTATCTCAAACGTGCCATTGAGACCATTTTGCGATTGCCGCAGCCGCCGCATGCCGTCGTCATCACCGGCGACTTGACCGACTTTGGTCGGGCTGCTGAATATGACCATTTTCGCGAGTTGCTAAGCCCACTCACCATACCGGTCTACCTGATGCCAGGCAACCATGATTCCAGGGAGCAGATGCGACGCAGCTTTGCAGACCACGAGTACCTGGGTCAAAGTGGATTTGTACAGTTCAGCGTCCCGGTTGGTGATCTTCAATTGATAGCGATAGATACCGTGAATGCAGGAGCAAGCGCCGGATTGTTATGCAAAGAGCGGCTTGCGTGGCTGGCCGGTATGCTGGTTTTGCATGCTGACAAACCTGTGGTCGTCGCCATGCACCACCCGCCGTTTCAGACACTGATTGGCCACATGGACAAAATTGGATTGCTTGAAGGTGCACAAGAACTGGAAGCGTTGATTGCGCAGCACCCGAACGTCGAGCGCGTCATTTGTGGTCACCTGCACCGCGCGATTCAAGTTCGTTTTGGCGGAACGATCGCGGCTACTGTTCCCTCACCCGCTCACCAGGTTTGCCTGGACTTGGCGCCAGACGCTGCCTCCATGTGGACGCTGGAGCCACCTGGTTTTGCGCTACATGCCCTGCCTGCAAATGGCCGCCTGGTTAGCCACACCGTCGCCAGCGGTCTCTACGACGGGCCCTTTCCGTTTCATGAGGGTGACCAGCTGATTGATTAGTCCCGCGGGCAAGACGCGGGACAGCTTTCAATAACGCTTTGCGCGGCTGCACGCCTCCATAAAGCCTTTTTCATCG
>JBILKC010000395.1:0-2522 GCA_044376885.1 Hylemonella sp.
GAGCCTGGAACGTGCAGATGCCAAAGGCAATGTCAAAGGAGATATGTTCTCTTGCCCTGATGGTCTCTGGACTGACGCACGCGGAGTGCTGTGGATTCAGACCGACATGTCAACCTCTGCCATGGGCAAGGGCGATCTGAAAAACATGGGTAACAACATGATGCTGGCAGCCGACCCACAGACTGGAGAAATCCGCCGTTTCCTGACCGGGCCGGCGGGCTGTGAGATCACCGGTGCCACCGCAACCCCTGACGGGAAAACCATGTTCATCAATGTTCAGCACCCAGGCGAAAGCCCGTCTGAGCGTAGTGACCCGGCCAAGCCACGCGCCATCTCCAACTGGCCCGATCAAAAGCCCAACGGCCGCCCACGTTCTGCCACGGTGGTGATTCGCAAAAATGATGGCGGCCTGATCGGCACCTGAATCCAAGCAGAGCCAATTGAGGCCAAGGCACCGGTGTGAGCTTGGCCACGCCGAGTGCCAGCCACTTGATACCGTGGCGGGGAAAGTTGATCTACCCCGGGCGTTGTCCCACCTGCCAAATTTGCCGTGAAGCACTTTCATGCCCTGGTGCAGGCTACACCTCGACTGTGAACGCTGAATAGGCTATTTGGCGCATTCTTCATGTGCATTTACTGCTAAAGGTCGCTGTGTCTGTCCCTCGAGCAGCATGCGGAGCATTGTGCGGGAGGAACACCGGATTTCCCGAAAGCGGGCACAGTCGGTCGTCTGGTAAAGCTGCACATTCCCGAGCCAGGTACCTATCCGCCGCTGCCATCCAGTTGTGAACGACTGGTTCAGAGAAAACTGGTCGGCTCCAGTAGGCACATAGCGGTCATTTAAAGAGGTTCAGCGGGTACCTACTCGGCTTGCCTGTCAGGTGAAGGCGGCCATTATCAAGACTATCCACCCGCGACCTATGCTGTCTTGCTCCTTCGGCATGTCGTCTGCTGCTCTAGCCCGCTGTATAGGTCTGCCGCAATGCGCGGTGCAATATCTTCCCGGTGGCAGTACGGGGCATCTGCTCTTCTGTGATGAAGTCAAAAGAAGTGGGGCATTTGAAGGCCGCCAGCCGCTCGCGGCACCACGCGCGAAGTTCGTCGTTCGCCAGCGTGTGACCGTTGTGCGCTATGAGGATGGCTTTTGCGGTTTCACCCCATTTGTCGTGGGGCACTCCAATCACTGCCACGTCACGCACTTTGGGGTGCTGGCTGAGCACGGCCTCAACTTCTGAGGGGTAAATGTTCTCGCCGCCACTGATGATCATGTTGCTCTTTCGGTCAATCAGCCAGATGTAGCCATCTTCGTCCCGTCGCGCCATGTCGCCTACAGAGCACCAGCTGCCATCCAGAGCCTCTGCGGTCTTTTCGGGGTTCTTCCAGTAGCCATCAAACATGTAGGCGGTTCGTGAAAAGAGCTCCCCCACCTCGCCGTCGGCAACCTCCTGCCGTCGCTCATCAAGCAGGCGTATTGGTCCACTACAGGCCCATTCGCGCCCCACAGAGCCCAGCTTGCGCAGCTGCTCGTCGGGCCTCAGCAGTGTGACCCATCCTGCCTCGGTGGATCCGTACAGCTCATACAGTTGGCTGTTGGGGAACAGTTCCATGATGCCGCGCTTGGTTTCTTGCCGTGCGGGCGCCGATGAGATCATCAGCTTGCCCACTGCACTCAGATCAAAACGACGCTTGATGTCCTCAGGTAGCGCCATCAGCATGATGTAGTGGGTGGGCACCAGCGATGTGAATGTCACGCGGTCTTGAGACAAGGTTTGCAGCAGGGCCTCTGCATCAAAACTGGCCCGGTCGTCAATGATGATGGTGCCGCCCAGGTGCACAAACGTAGATCCAAAATAAAGCGAATTGGCGTGGCACAAGGGCATGACCAGCAGCGCTTTGTCTTGGGATGTAAAGCCCATCTCCAGCGCCGTGGCCACGGCAATTAAGGCATTGCCACCGTGGCTGCGGATGGCCCCCTTCGGGCGCCCGGTGGTACCCGAGGTGTACATGAGCGCACACATGTCGTCGGCGCTGACGGCCACTGGTGCAAGGTCCGGACCCGTCTGTGCCATCAGGCTTTCGTAGGCGCTCCAACCAGCGGGGGGCGTGGCGTCAAGGCAAACCCAGCACTGTGGACTTATAGCGAGCTGGGAACGGATACCGTCGAGCGTGGTGCAGAACTGTGGCCCGGCAATCACCGCTGACACCTCCGCATGATCGAGGATGTAGGCCATTTCTGGCCCGGTGAGACGAAAATTCAGCGGCACGACGACCAAACCAGCGCGTGCCATGGCAGCGTAAATTTCCATCCACTCCAGGCAGTTGTAGGCAATAACGCCAACCCGATCCCCCTTGGCCAGCCCCAGGCTGCACAGTGCAGCACCCAGCAGTGTTGCACGCTCGTCCCAGTTGCCATAGGTCAGTTCCCGCCGGGAGTCTCGTACGGCCAATTTGTTGGGGCGCAGGCGCGCATGTGTGGCGACGGCATCGGACAGTGTGAGCAAAGTAGTCATTCGAGGCTTCCC
>JBILKC010000396.1:0-2517 GCA_044376885.1 Hylemonella sp.
TCATTCACAGTTGGGTCGAGATTTGGCATGGTGATTCATGGATTCAACTCGAGGGTTGCATACTCGATCGCGAATACCTGACGGCACTGCAGAAACGCTTTGCCAGCCACCGCGGTGCGTTTTGTGGCTTTGGTGCGGCCACGCCTGACCTGCAAAGCCCGAGTGTCGATTGGGTTGGCAAGGACACCTACATTCAAAAGGATGGCATCAACCAAGACTTTGGTTTGTTTGACTCGCCAGACGCCTTCTACTCACGCTTTGGTGTCAATCTGAATGGAATAAAGCGGTGGATTTTCTTGAAAATCGTACGTGACCGCATGAATAGGAATGTGACGCAAATTCGATCCAGTCTGTAGATCGTCTTGCGGACTATTGCTTGATGTTGTGTCCGAGACTTAAGCTCAGAAATGTGTATGGCCGCTTTGATCTATTGCAGCCTGGACGTTGTTCTACGTGGACGCACGTATCATCGAATTCATCCTGCTGCGGTAGGCGCAGTTAAATGATCGCTTACGCGAACGCGTCTATTGTCATCCTCAGTTTGCTTATGGGCTTCGTCATTTCGGTATATTGACAAGTCAACCGACAACGGGCGCACAAAGCCGTACTTCCATGGATTCTGTTTCACAACTGGCACTGGGGGCCAGCATTGGCATTGCCCTGATGGGGCGTCGAACCGCCGTCTGGAAATCTGCACTGTGGGGCGGTGTTGCCGGCACCCTGCCCGACCTGGACGTGTTGCTGGACCATGGCGATGCCGTGCTCAACATGGTCTTGCACAGGGGACACTCGCATGCTTTGCTCTGGACATCCCTGGCTGGCGCGCTGCTGGGCCTGCTGGCTGCAAGGCTGCACCATCAATGGCCTTTGCGCAGGCGCTGGAGCATGGCCATGTTGGCCGCAATGGCCACCCATCCCTTGCTGGACGGCCTGACCATTTATGGCACGCAGCTGCTGCAGCCCTTCACCGATGAGGCCTATGGCGTGGGCAGCATATTCATTATTGACCCGCTGTACACCCTGCCCTTGATTGCCGGTGTCACCATTGCCTTGTACCGCCCCGCCTATCTGGGCTTGCGCTTGAATGCTTCGATGCTGGCCCTGAGTACGGCCTATCTGGGCTGGAGCCTGCTGGCCCAGGCCTGGGCCACAGAACATGTGCTGCGCTCTTTGGCCACCCAGGGCCTTAAACCCCAGACGCTGTTGGTAACCCCTGCACCCCTGAACACGCTGCTGTGGCGCGCGGTAGCGGTTGAGGGCGACCACTATTACGAAGGGTATTACGCGCTTCTTGATGGCAAGCGCCCTGTGCGCTGGGTCAAGCACACCCTCGGGAAAGACCTGATGGAAACGCACAGCAACCACCCCCATGTGCAACGCATGCAGCGTTTTTCGGATGGCCTGATGCGCATGCGCTTGCAAGACGGCCAGCTGTGGCTGACCGACCTGCGTATGGGGCAAGAGGGTGCTTATATTTTCAATTTTTTACTCGGTCCGCCTTTGGCCCCAGGCCAGGCACCACCACCTGCCAAGCAATATTCTGCCCGCCTACCATTAGGTGAAAGCTTGCGCTGGTTGTGGGCCCGCATGTGGGGGGCCGACCTGCCTGTATTGGCACCTGCCCTACCTCAACGCTAACCTACCCCAACGCCCACCCGCAAACCACAACTTATGACTCTCTTACCGCACATTTTTTTCATACCGCTCAACCGCAAAGCCTGGCACCACGGCTGGGTGGCATTGGTTGCGCTGGTGCTTGCCGCACTTTGTGCCCAGCCCGCCAGTTCTGCAACTGTGGAGGCCGCGCCCAACGCGCAATCAACTGTTGATACGGCGGGTGTTGTATCGGTAGACCCCACGCTGTTCACCACACTCACCTTTCAATGGAAAGATGCCGCCCGTGATCGGGCCGTACCAGCAAAGCTCTACTTGCCCGCAGGCCCCAAATTGGGGGCAGGTACGGTGCCGCTGGTCGTTTTTTCACACGGCATTGGCGGCTCCATGGACGGCTACACCTACCTGGGGCGCTTTTTTGCGGCACAGGGCTATGCCAGCCTGCATGTGCAGCATGTGGGCAGCGACCGGCAAATCTGGTGGGGTAACCCCTTAAAACTGGCGTCGCGTTTGTCCGATGCGGCCCAGGACAGTGAGGCGCTCAATCGCGTGAAAGATGTCAAATTTGCCCTCGACAGCCTGCTGGGCGATCCCGTGGGCAAGCTCATGGATGTCAAACGGCTCATTGCAGCCGGTCATTCTTATGGTGCCAACACAACCATGCTGCTGGTGGGCGCAAAGGTTGACATCAATGGCTCAACCGTGTGGGTCAAAGACCCGCGCTTCAGCGCCGCCATTTTGATCTCTGCCCCGCCGTTTTATGGCCTGGGCGATCCGCTCAACATCGTCTCTGGAATAGACGTCCCTACCCTGCACATCACCGCCACAGCAGACGACATCCAGATTCCGGGCTACAACTCTGGTGTGGCCGACCGCCTTGCCCTGTTCAAGGCCACAGGCACC
>JBILKC010000397.1:0-2515 GCA_044376885.1 Hylemonella sp.
TTCGTTAAAACCGGTTGTGCCGATCACCAGCCCGACACCCAGTTCTTGACAGGCCTTGAGATGGGCCATGGTTCCTTCGGGCCGAGTAAAGTCAATCAGAAAGCGTGCGCCTTTCAAACCGGTTCGTATATCCGCACTGATGGCAACCCCGCTGGTCTGCCCCAAAAATGCAGCTGCATCAACCCCCAGCGCAGGGCTGCCTGCAACATCCAGGGCTCCGGCCAAAACACAATCGTGTGCTTGCTGAACCGCCTCAATAAGCATGTGGCCCATTCGCCCGGAAGCTCCGGCAATGGCTATCGACAGTGGGAGCTGCGCGGTCATGAAAAGAGGTTAGAGAGCATAAAACGGTGTTAGCGAGTGGCTGGCGGTGTAGCAGGTCCTGGGGGCTCAAGCGGTGGATAACTGGCCGGCAAGGGTGGCAAAGATGTTGGCTCAGCAGGCTTGGCCGGGATGATAAATTTGTTCAGTACCTCAGGCGCTGCCTCCAAGATCGGGGGCTTGCCGGATTTAGTACGTGCGTCTAAAGAAGCAACAAACTCCGCCTCACTCGGGAGGGCATCTGCTTCAAATCGCTCCAGAAGGTCATCCTTGAAAAAAATCGCCACCTTGCGGATCTGTGGCTCGGCGTTCTGACGGCGAAAGGTGAAAACATAATCCCACCGGCTAGCGTGGAACACGCTAACCAGCAGCGGGGTGCCCATGATGTCACGAACCTGGATACGGCTCATCCCCGGCGAAAGCAGGGCCATTTGCTCGCGGGTCACCACGTTACCCTGAACGATGTCCATCTTGTAGGTGGCTGCCGCATTAACGATCTTGTTGCTGGCACTGTCAAAGCTGCCGCATGCTGACAGACCGCCTGAAAGCAGAATAATCAAACAGAGGCAGCGGCTTCGGCTATGGTTATGTAACATGCGTTGACACGAGACGATATGATCGATGCATTGTAGCGGCTGGAGTTTCTGAAGCTGGCTGCACGAACCCGAAAACAATCGGAAGAACGCCCCTCATGACCAATATTGACGAACTGAAAAACACCGGTCTTAAAGCAACGCTTCCACGGCTGAAAGTTCTGGAAATATTCCAGAAAGGAACTCAGCGACACATGACTGCGGAAGACGTTTTCAGAGTGTTGCTTTTGGACCGCTCCGATGTGGGATTGGCCACAGTCTATCGGGTGCTGACGCAGTTCGAGCAGGCGGGCATTTTGAATCGCAGCAATTTTGAGAGCGGCAAGGCGGTTTATGAGCTCAATGAGGGACAGCACCACGACCACCTGGTGTGTCTGGACTGCGGCGTTGTAGAAGAGTTTTACGACGCTGAAATTGAGAGTCGGCAAAGCGAGGTCGCCAAAAAGCGGGGGTTCACCATCGCTGAGCACGCCCTGAGTCTTTACGCCCACTGCATTAAAGAAAATTGTACAAACCGCAGCGTACGCACCCGCACTCCTTAGCCATTCAGTCTGTACTGCCCATGGCCACACGGTGACGCTCGATGAAATCCTCATACGTGTTGATTCCACGCAGTTCAAGAATCGTGTTTCGAACAGCTGCCTCTACCAGTACAGCCAGGTTGCGACCCGCGACCACCTGAATCACGGCCTTACGCACAGGAATACCAATCACATCCTGGGTCAGGGGCTCATGAGGAATCCGGTCAAAGTCGCGCTCCAGGGTTTCCCGGCGTACCAGATGCACGATGAGCTTGAGCTTCATTTTTCTGCGAACGGCTGTCTCGCCGAAAATCGCCCGGATGTCGAGCAGTCCAATGCCACGCACTTCCAGCAAATTCTGCAACAGGTCAGGGCAGCGGCCCTCAATGGAGGATTCATTGATCCGGTAAAGATCCACCGCATCATCTGCCACCAACCCATTACCACGGGACACAAGCTCCAGTCCCAACTCGCTTTTGCCGAGCCCGGATTCGCCAGTAATCAGTACCCCCATGCCCAAAATGTCCATCAGAACGCCATGCATGGTGATGCGTTCGGCGAAGTGTCTGGAGAGGTAACTGCGCAGGACATCAATGGTGTAAGCCGAGGTTGAATCTGTGGCGAACAGCGGGATCTCCGACTTTTCACACATTTCCAGCAAGGCCGGCGGTGCTGTTTGTCCGTCTGCCAGAACCAATACCGGTGGCTCCAGATCAACAATGCGCGAAATCCTGCGCTCACAGTCCTCGGGAGTTGCGTTCGACAGGTAAGCCACCTCACGGACGCCCAGTATTTGGACACGATAGGGATGAATATAATTGAGATAACCCACAAGATCTGCACCAGAACTGGCTGCGCGCACTGCGACCTCATCAAACCGTCGCTCGGAAGCTCCCAGACCGGCCACCCAATTCCACTTCAGGTTATGCCTGAACTCCTGAAAAAGAGCATCAGCGCTGACGGCGGTTGGTTTCAAAAAGGCTCCTGAAGACGGATAGGATGTACGTCAGTCAAACAGGCAGTGCCGACTTCCATGCCGAAATAGCAGCATGCAACTCACCGGCGTCAGTCGAAGACATG
>JBILKC010000398.1:0-2512 GCA_044376885.1 Hylemonella sp.
AAACCCACGGCACGCCCTGGCATGCCATTGCCCGGCACATGCTGGGCCTGCGCCACGGTCTGCCCGGTGCGCGCAAATGGCGTCAGGTCTGGAGTGACCACCGGCTCAAAACGCTTGATCCCGAGGCGGTCATGGCGTTAGCGCATACTCAAACCCCCGGTTTGAGCCAACCCTATGAACTCATCGCCTCCACCTGAATCCTCCCCCCTGCCGCCTGGCCTGCCAGGCGGGCAGCAAATGCTTGACACCGCGGCCGGGCAAGTCATGCTTTACAGCGCCGGCCCTGTGTCCGGCACATTGCCGCCGGTGTTGCTGGTGCACAGCATCAATGCCGCGGGTTCGGTGGCCGAGATGGCGCCCTTGTACACCTATTTTCAGAAAAGTCGCCCGGTTTATGCCCTGGACTTGCCGGGTTTTGGGCTGTCCGAGCGCAGCGACAGGGTGTATTCCCCGCGCCTCATGACCGACGCCGTACTGGCTGCGCTGACTGAAATCCAAGGCCGCCATGCAGGTGCTGCGGTGGACGTGGTGGCGCTGTCTTTGTCGGGTGAGTATGTGGTGCGTGCCCAGCGCGAAGCCCCACAGAAAGTGCGCCGCATTGCACTGGTGAGCCCGACCGGCTTGAATGGCAAGCCGCGTCGATATGGCCAACCCGGCTCCACCTTGGGCATGCCCTGGCTGTACCGGCTGCTGGCCAATCCGCGCTGGAGCGATGCGCTCTTTAGGGGCCTGACCCGTCCGGGTGTGGTCCGGTATTTTCTCAAGCGCAGCTTTGGTACCAGCCTGATCAGCGAGCCCCTGTGGCGCTACGCGGTATTGACCACGCAGCAGCCTGGCGCCAAGTTTGCCCCCTTGTATTTTTTGTCAGCCCATCTGTTCAGCAAGGACATCAACCACCTCTATGAAGCCGTCGATTGCCCGGTGTGGGTGTCCATGGCCACGCGGGGGGACTTCACCAATTACACGGGGCGGTCCACGGTGGAACACAAAGCCAACTGGCAGTTTCATGCCATTGAAGGCGGTGCCTTGCCTTACTTTGAAGACCTCAACAGCTTTGTGTCCCGGCTCGATCCGTTCTTGGCTTAGATTGCGCCCAGCTATCGAGTTTTCGTGGCCTTGAGCGGCAACAATTCTTGCGTTACTGGCACGGGCTTGAATTCAGGGTCTTTGTGCAGCAGGGTAGCGCTGTGCTCGGATGCACATGCGGCAATCCAGGCATCAGCGATGGAAAGAGGGTGCGTGGCTTTGAACTCAGCCGCTTTAAGCAGAATGCTTTCAGTATTGGAGAGCCATGCAATGGGAAGTGCTTGGCATTGCTGGTAGGCCAGTTGCCCCGCAGCCTGCCCTTCGTCGCGCCACACGCGGTAGAGCACCTCCATCAGCGTAATAAAGCAGCCGTAGCACTTGGCTTTGCCCTTGCTAGCAAGGCTCAGCACTTCAGCCACGCGGTCGGCACCGGGTTCGTCATCGCGCAGCGTCAAAAGCGCCGACGTATCCAGCAAAAAACGCTTCATTCCTTGGCCAGGTCTTGCTTGCGGCTGGCCAGTAAACGCGCAGTTGCGCCGCCTTTGCCTTGCCCCCGAAAGGCTTCAATGGGGTTAGCCCGCACGGGAACCACCCGAATGTCGCCGTTGTCGAGCACCCATTCCAGGCGGTCGGCTGGCCCCAATTGAAACTGCTTGCGAATGACGGCAGGGACAACCGTTTGGCCTCTGGCGGTAATGGTGCTTTGCATGGAGTTCTCCGATCAATGAATTACATCCAGGGGGTAATTGTAATTCAGTGGATGACCGCAAGCGAGTACCCAACCTTGTCCATTTCCATTTGGCCCTGGGGCTGGTCGCTGCTGGCTGCTACGCCGCTGACCCTAACCCACTCGAAAAATGTTGCCGTATGCGTTCATTTATTCGCCCAGCATCCCGGGGCAGCGGTTTCAGCGATGATCAGCAGGCATCAGGAAGCAACACAATCGCGCAATGCCTCTTGGGCCAAGGTGTTGATGCTTTTGCCCTGGGCTTGCGCGGCAATGGCAAGCTTTTCATGCAGATCCGGAGAAATCCGCAAGTTGAACTTGCCTGAAAAGTGTCGTCGTGGCTCTATGCCTTTCTCGGCGCACACTTCCAGAAAAGTCTGGAGGGATCGTTTGAACTCAGCGCGCAACTCCTTGGGGTTTTTTCCATAGAAGTCTGCACCACCGTTGAGTCCGAGAATCTCCCCCCGAAACATGTCGAGTTCGGCATCGAATTCAATCTTTGCGTGGAAATCGTTAATAGTCATTACGTTCATGGCTCAACTCCTTGCGGAACACTGGGGGTTTACGCTGCCGCCTCCAACCTATTATTGCGCCCAGTTATCGTCAGGTAAACCAGCCTAGCTACTTACTTTGTCCCACGCAGCTTTCGGAGCGCAGGGTTTTTGCTGCACAAAATAGCCCAGCAAATTCCCAACCAGGCGGGGTATGATGCGCACCCAGTTTTCAGCACAGACGGTGAACTTGTATTTGTTGAAAGGG
>JBILKC010000399.1:0-2503 GCA_044376885.1 Hylemonella sp.
CACGCGGGGCTGCACGCAGTTAAACAGTTTGAGAACAACCGTGCAGACCCCTGTAAAAAAACCGGGCCGGAAATAACCCTCCAGCATGTCGGCCAACTCCGAAGGCGGCTGAACGCTAAACGTCTGCGGCTCAGGATAAAGCTCTTGTTCGCTGGGGGCGAACACCACATCACAACCCGCAGCTTCCAGCTTTGCACAGTCGGATTCCAGGGTGCGTGGGTACGTGTCAAAGTCTTCGTGCGGCGCAAACTGCAAGCGGTTGACGAAGATGCTGGCCACGGTCACATCGCCCAGCGGTTTAGCCTTGTTCACCAGCGCAATGTGTCCCTCGTGCAGATGACCCATGGTGGGCACAAATGCCGGGTGTTTGTAGTGGCCGAGCGCTTCGCGCAGTCCGGCGATGGTGTGAACAACTTTCATTGGCGTGCCGGGGCTTTATCGGGTGAGGTTCAGCAGGTCCTTCGGGGCATTGTTACCAGGCGTGCACATCGTTGACAGGAAAAGTCTTACCCTTGACGGCCTGCACATAGGCTTCCATGGCAGCACGCACACTGCCTGCTTCAACCATGAAGTTATGAACAAACTTGGGCATTTTGCCCAGATTCATGCCCAACATGTCGTGCAGCACCAGCACCTGGCCCGCGGTGTCCACGCCAGCGCCGATACCGATGGTGGCGCAGTGTTTGAGCTCGGCGGTGAGTTCTGCGGACAGGGCTGCAGGAACCATCTCCAGCACCAGCAGAGTAGCCCCCGCATCTTGCAAAGCCAAGGCCTGCTGCTTCATGACGGCCGCTGAATTTTCGGTTTTCCCCTGCACCCGGTAGCCGCCCAAGGCGTGCACGGTTTGCGGGGTTAGGCCCAGGTGAGCGCAAACCGGGATACCCCGGTCCACCAGAAAACGGACAATCTCGGTCGTCCAGCCACCGCCTTCCAGCTTGACCATGTGGGCACCCGCCTGCATGAGCACCGAGGCGCTGCGAAACGCCTGTTCTTTGGATTCGTGAAAAGTGCCGAAAGGCAGGTCCCCAATAATCCAGGCAGAGCCCTGAACCCTGCGCAGGCCCCGGTTAACACTCTCCACGTGATATCGCATGGTCTCCAGAGTGACACCCACCGTGCTGGACAGTCCCTGGCAGACCATGCCCAGTGAGTCGCCTACCAGCACGCAATCCACGCCAGCAGCATCGGCCACGGCCGCAAAAGTGGCGTCGTAGGCGGTCAGCATGGCGATTTTTTCACCCCGGGCATGCATCTCCATCAGGCGGGGCAGGCTGATGGGCTTGCGCGTGGCCGGGGTGCTGGCATGGGGCAGGGTGCCGTAAGGCGTGGCGGATGAGCTTGGATTCATGTCAGGGATCTCTGGAATTTGACGCGAGTTTAGTGCGGCTTGCGTTCCCATACGCAATACAAGGCAAGACAGGGCAAGACAAGGCCAGACAAGTCAGGCTGTTCGGGTCATGCCTAACCGGCTGAGCAAGTCCAGGTCGGCCTGGGTGTCAGGATTGCCGGTGGTCAGGAGCTTGTCACCATAAAAGATCGAGTTGGCTCCCGCAAGGAAGCACAGGGCCTGAATGGCATCGCCCATCTGTTGACGGCCGGCCGATAAACGAACGCGTGCGGTCGGCATGGTGATGCGAGCCACCGCAATGGTGCGCACAAAGTCAAACGGGTCAAGCGGGGTCTGGTTTGCCAGCGGTGTACCTTCCACCCGGACAAGGTGGTTGATGGGAACGGACTCCGGGTAGGTGGGCTCCAGGTTGGCGAGCTCGGCTATCAGGCCAGCCCTTTGCTGCGGACTTTCGCCCATGCCGACAATTCCCCCGCAACAGACTTTCACGCCTGCGTTGCGCACCCGTGCCAGGGTGTCCAGACGGTCCTGGTAATGGCGTGTGGTGATGATGTCGCCATAAAAGTCGGGCGCAGAATCCAGGTTGTGGTTGTAATAGTCCAGTCCGGCTTGCTGCAGGGTTTCGGCGTGGCCATCCTCCAACATGCCCAAAGTGGCGCAGGTCTCCAGCCCCAGGGCTTTGACAGCACTGACCAGCTCGGCCACTTTTTCAATATCGCGGTCTTTGGGTGCACGCCAGGCAGCGCCCATGCAAAAACGGGTGGCTCCAGCCGCTTTGGCACGCTGGGCAATGTTCAGAACCTCGGCCAGCTCCATCATCTTGGAGGCCTCAACCCCGGTGTCAAAGTGCACGGATTGCGGGCAGTATCCACAGTCTTCCGGGCAGCCACCGGTTTTCACAGACAACAGGGTTGCAAACTCCACTTGCGTCGGGTCAAAATGCTCGCGGTGCACGGTCTGGGCCCGGAACAGCAATTCGGTCAACGGCAGCTCAAACAGCTGCTCAATCGCCGCAACCGTCCAGCGCTTGGGCTGAACGCCTGCGGTGGTGTTGGCAGGCTTGGAGCGATGCAGCGTGACGGGTTGTTCAACAACAGTGTTCATGAGGTGTTCTCTTAAGGTTAGTTCAGTGAGGAATCAGTCGGCGGCCGGAAC
>JBILKC010000108.1:0-8383 GCA_044376885.1 Hylemonella sp.
CATGCAAATCAGTACCCTTACCCAGTTGCCCAAGGCGACCGTGCACCGCATTTTGTCGGCCCTCATAGGAGAGCAACTCGTCGAGCGACCTTGGGGCACACGCAACTACCGCCTGGGGCCTGCGAACTATGCATTTGGCATGTCAGTGATGGGTGTGTTCGATATCAGAACCATTGCCCAGGCTTCTTTTAAAAGACTGGCGCAGACCACCGGCGAAACGGTATACCTGGGCATCCGCTGCGGCTACGACGCCATGTGCGTGGACAAGCGCGAGGGCCACTTGCCGAAAAATGCTGAAATACTGCAGGTAAACGACCGATGGCCCTTGGGTATTGGCTCGTTCAGCCTGGCCATTCTTGCCAATCTGCCCGATGACGAAATATCAGACATCATGGCATTCAATCGACTTCGCAGCGGCGAGGTCACGGCTTTCAGCAAGATGACTGGTAGTATTCAAAAGACCCGAAAAAACGGTTACGCCCTGACCAAAACCCGATCAGCCCGGGGGATCTCAGGCATTTCCGTACCTGTCTTTGACAGGCGCCGCTATCCGATCGCTTCATTGTGCGTCGTATCCACCCTCGACCGAATGAAAGGCAATTACCTCAGCGGGCTGGCTGCGACCCTGAAACAAGAGTCCGAAATCATGTCTGCCCAATACGAACTTACGCGTACGAACCCCTGCCAGGTCGAGACCTGGCGCAGAGCCATCAAGGACCCACAACAGCTGCCTAGAATCACTTTTTGATCGCCATAGATGGCACCGGGCTCCATTGGTCTATCGGGTCACGGGATAACCCTGAGACCAAATTCCGCCTGTTGGAATACCGAGATCGGCCGACGCAGGACTCAATCCTAAAATGCAGACACGATAAACAATTTTGGAGACTTTGAATGAAGAGGTTTGTCCGACTTTTAAAGTGGGGTGTGATGGCGCCCTTGAGTCTCTGTGCTTGCTTTGCCATGGCCCAGAACTTTCCGAATAAACCAATCAAGATCGTGGTACCTTTTGGTCCTGGTGGTTCAGGAGATATCACGGCCAGGGCCTTTGGCCAGTACCTAGAAGCACAGCTCAAACAAAGCGTGGTTATTGAAAACAGGGCCGGAGCCAACGGCATCCTGGGAACTGAAGCGGTCAAGAATGCTCCTGCCGATGGCTACACACTGCTTCTGACCACCAACACCACATTAGCAGCCAACCTGAGCCTGTACAAAAAAGTGCCCTACGAGCCCCTGAAAGACTTTGAACACCTGGGCCAGTTTGGAACGGCAGCTTCGGTTGCCATGGTCAGCAAAGACTCGGGTATCCGAACACCTGCGGAGCTGACCGCTTATGCCAAGGCCAACCCGGGCAAAGTGTTTTTTGGTCACTACAACTCGGCTTCTCAAATGACCGCCGAGTTGTTCCAGGTCAGGACCGGCGCGCCTATGACCGGTGTGCCCTACAAAAGCATCGGCTCGGCCCTGCAAGACTTTTACGGTGGCCAGCTGCAGGTATTGTTCCTTGAATACCTGCCGGCCATGGCCCACATTGACAACCCTAAGTCCACCGCCATCGGCGTGACCGGCGCGACCCGTTTCAAGCCTTGGCCCAATGTTCCAGCGATTGGCGAAACCTATCCCGGCTATGAGCTAGGCTTCTTTTTGGGGTTGGCTGCACCGGCAGGCACACCGCCTGATGTGGTGCGTAAGCTTGAGGGAAGCATCAGCTCAGCTCTTAAGGACGAAGGCTTCCTGACACGTCTGGCGCAATTGGGACTGGAACCATCCAGGGTATCCAAGGCCGATTACCCGCGCTTCATTCAAAGTGAAATTACGCGCTGGGCCCAGGTCATCAAAGATGCCGGTATAAAACCCGAATGAATCTTTCTTTCAAAACAACCCCCAGGATCCCACGATGCGCTTAGGCTACTTCACCATGCCCTTGCATCCCTTTGAAAGGGATACCACCGAAACCTTGCATGAAGACAGGCAGACTATCATCCTGGCTGACAAACTGGGTTTTTACGATGCATTTGTTGGCGAGCATCTGACGGACAAAGCAGAGAATGTCACCAACAGCCTGCTGTTCCTGGCCACCTTGATCCCGGAAACAAAAACTATCAAACTGGGCAGCGGCACTTCCAACTTGTCACACGCGCACCCAACGCTGATTGCATCGCAGGCCGCCATGTTCGACCACCTGGCTAAAGGCCGCTTTATTTTCGGCATCAGCCCGGGTGCACTGGCATCAGATGCTGAAGCCTTGGGCATCCTAGACCAGGACCGAAACAAGATGTTTGCTGAAGCCATTGATGTCATCTTGGCCATCTGGCAACGTGAGCCACCTTACAACATTGATTTTCCCGACAACCGTTTCAAGGTCACCACACAGGTAACCGCACTGCCGGAGATCGGACGTGGCGAATTGATGAAGCCTTTTCAGAAGCCGCTGCCTGAGATTGTCGGCACCGTCGTAGCACCTTTTTCAAAAGGCGTCATTGCGATGGGCAAGCGAAACTTCCACCCTATGTCGGCCAACTTCCTGATGGACCACTGGCTCAACAGCCATTGGGATAATTACTGCGAAGGTAAAACCATGGTCAACCAGTTAGCCGACCCGGCCGACTGGCGCGTGGCCCGAACTATTTTTGTCAGTGACGATACGGCTACAGCCAACCGCTATGGTCGCTCTGATGCCAACAGCCCCTACAGGTACTACTACCGCCAGATGCTGACCAAGATGATGATCTCCAAACGACATGTCATCTTCAAAAAGCACATGGACGAAGATGACAGCAAGGTCACGCTGGACCGATTGCTCGATGAGCTGGTCATTACGGGTACCGTGAGCGAAGTGGTCGACAAGATACTGGCTTTGCGCGAGAGGGTTGGACCTTTCGGGGAAATCGTTTATGCAGGCATGGATCTGGTCGACCCCCAACTAGGACGCCGTTCAATGGAGCTCATGGCCCATGAAGTGTTGCCGCGCGTGAACCAGGCTCTGGGCCTGGGCTCTTCTATCAACATTGACGCGGGTCTGGAAAAAAAAGCGGCCTGAGAGCTACCGAATAACTGGTCTCAAGCCCGGTTTGAGACCAGTTATTTCTGAGCAGGAATAATTGGCAATAACACCTGTGGTGGATGCTCTGGCTCCCAGTGCAAAGCATTGGTGGTATGAAAAATTTCTGCCGGACGGTCGATGGGATTTTCGTGGGTAAAGGGCCCTACGCCATACATGACCTGGGTATCAAATGGCAGGATAACGCCTGTGTCGTCGTACCGGTAGTCCTTGCCTCTTACGTTTAGTACCATCGAATAGCCTGCAGGAATAACGATACTGGTAGGCCAAATTTCGATGTCCATCTGCACCGCTTTACCGGGTATCAAGGGTTGCTTTTCATCATGTGTATGCCAGGGCCTGTAAGGCAAAGATTTAGCCGCATCTGTTTTGCGATGAGAAGCACGCAGCCACCCCAGGGCGACCGGTGTTCGTGGATCATTGGAGCCGATGAAAGAGACCTCTTTACCCGAGCCGTCAAAAACTCGCAAAGCCAGGAAAACGTCCGCATCCGTGGTCTCAGAAGATACGAGCAGCTTTGCAGCGAGAGGACCTGTAATCTCCATAGCTTGAGCCAAAGGTCCTGTCGAAAAACTCAATCCATCTGAGCGGGTGTGATATGCGATGGTCTGACTGGTCCGGGGTAAGTCGGTGGACAAGGTACAACCGTCAGGCTGAAGATAAAAAGCCGTCCATTGTGTGCGTGCCAATGGCCACTCATTCTCACCGCGCAAGACAAACTTCTCACCAGGATGGCGGATGTTGAGTTGAACCTTGGGCATTTTCTGCCATCCTGTGTCTTTGCCTTGAAGAAAATAACCGAAGAATTTCTTTTGGAGAGCCAGGCCGTAATTGGAGTAAAAATGCGAAAAGTGGGTATCGCCGTGAACTTCTAGCCATTTCTGATCTGAAGCTGATTGAAGGAACCCTTCAAAATTACCTCTGGGATGCAAGCCGATACCGCCCCAATTGCCAGCAGAAAGCAATGGCGTTTTGATTTTGCTGTAGTCTGGTATTCGCGGCTTGTAAAAGTCGTCCAGCCATTCGTGGTTTTGTGCATCCAGATGCGTTTCAGCCCGGTTCTTGGCCAAGTCCACCTCACTGAGGGTGACGTCACCGGCCACTGAACGCCCATTGTTCGGGTTGATTTGAGCGCGTGAACCCACCCCGTACTGCACTGATTTGACTTGTCTTAGGTACCAGCCGTCCAGGAAGTCACTCAGAATGCCGCCATGGCGGCAAAGTTCCCGGTAATAGTCTGAGGCTCCCTCCCAAGCGCACATGGCCGTCAAATGAGGCGGCTGCAATGCTGCTGTTTGCCACTGGTTCATCGCATAGTAGGAAATACCGTTCAAACCGACCTTTGCATTGCACCAACTTTGCGCTGCGGTCCATTCAATGCAATCATATTGGTCCTGTGCTTCAAGCGCTGACCAGACATCGAGAAAACCTTCAGAATTACCCGATCCACGGGAGTCGATGCGCACACATGCGTAACCGTCTGGAACCCACTTCTCGGGGTCAACCAATTCCCAGCTTTGGTATTTGTTGCTCGTACCTTCAGCCACCTCGGGATAGCCTGCGATCATCCGTGACCAAGCCGTTTTGTAGCCCACCTGAAACGGCAACCCTTTGGCATAAGGACCATAGGTAAGAATCGCGGGAAAACGCCCAGAACCGACCGGGCGGAATATATCGGCCCGCAAAGTGATGCCGTCAGGCAGCCGAATTGGCACGTCCCATTCAATGTGCATGCCATCTTTGTGTTCGATCAGTGTGTCCATGAAATGCTTATGAGTTTGGTTGAAACAGCCATCGAAATTCGTATCTAGGTTATCACCTATTTTTGGCGAAGAAGATTCACCCTGATTGCGAAGAGGGGATTTGATGGTTACCGGACAAGGGTTTTTCCTATGTGGCGTTCCAGCTTCAGGGCGCTAGTATGTTGATCAAGCGATAAATTTGTTTTCCTGGAGAATTTGATGGTGAGAAAACTCAGCGTTAAACAAGATGGTATGCACATAGATTGGGATGTCTTGATTCGCACGCGCGATGGCCTGGACTTGAGAGCTGATATCTTTCGACCCAAGCGCCCCGGGCGTTACCCTGTCCTGATGACCTATGGGCCCTACGGCAAAGGTCTCGCCTTTCAGGAGGGCTACTCAACTTGCTGGGAAAGAATGGCCCAGAACCATCCTGACGTGGTAGCAGGCTCTACCAACAAGTACCAGAACTGGGAAGTCGTTGACCCGGAAAAATGGGTTCCGCACGACTATGTCTGCATCCGAGTTGACTCCCGCGGCGCAGGTATGTCCCCTGGCTATATGCAGCTGTGGAGCCCCCAGGAAGCTCTGGACTTTTATGACTGTATCGAATGGGCTGGCGTGCAAGAGTGGAGCAACGGTAAAGTTGGTTTGAACGGTATTTCCTACTACGGCATGAATCAATGGCAAGTCGCTTCACTGCAACCGCCTCACCTGGCCGCGATTTGCCCCTGGGAAGGGGCAGCCGACATGTACCGAGACCTCAGCCATCATGGCGGGATCCTGAGCGATTTCATCAAAAACTGGTACGACATGCAAGTTCGCACCGTTCAACATGGCTTGGGCAAACGCGGACCGCGCAGCCTTGTCACAGGCAAGCCGGTTTGCGGCGAACTTGCGCTGACCGATGCTGAGCTCCTCAAAAACCGTGAGGACTTCGCGGCAGCAGCGCTTAAGCACAGCATGGATGACGACTACTGGCGTGCTCGAATGCCCGACTGGGCGCGGGTCACCGTTCCGATCCTCTCTGCCGCCAACTGGGGCGGTCAAGGTCTGCACCCCCGGGGTAACTTTGAAGGTTTTGTCAGGGCTGCATCAAAGAATAAATGGCTCGAAGTTCATGGAATTGAACACTGGACACATTTTTATACGGACTACGGTCGCAAGCTTCAGCTGAAATTTTTTGACCACTTTCTGCATGGCAAGAAAAACGGCTGGGCTCAGCAACCCAAAGTCCTCCTCAACATCAGACATCCTGGCGAAAAATTCGTTCAGCGCGCTGAGAACCAGTGGCCCCTGAAATCAACCCGTTGGACGCGTCTTTACCTGCAGCCTGATGCCGCAACCCTGTCGAGCACCCCTCCCACGCGCGCCGGGAAAATTAGCTATCAAGGATTTTCCGAAGGGGTCACTTTCATGCTGCCGCCACAGCCCAAGGACATGGAAATCACCGGCCCGAGTGCCGTCAAGCTTTTCCTTTCCTCCAGCACGACCGACGCTGACGTCTTTGCTGTTTTACGGGTCTTCACGCCCGACCTGAAAGAGGTGGTGTTCCAGGGCGCTCTTGACCCACATACACCGATTGGCCAGGGTTGGCTCAGGGCCTCACACCGTAAACTTGATCCGAGTTTGACCACGCCTTACAGGCCGTACCACACGCATGATGAAAAGCAGCCGCTAAAGGCCGGAAAAGCCGTTGAGCTTGATATCGAGATCATCCCTACGAGCATCGTAATTCCAGCTGGACACCGCCTGGCGCTGACCTTACGCGGTAAGGACTATGTCTACCCGGGTCCCGCCGGAGTGCTATCCAATATGAAACACCCGATGACAGGTTGCGGGCCATTTACCCACACGGACACTAAAGATAGGCCGGCCCGGATTTTTGATGGAGTCAATACCATCCACATCAGCCCCACAAAGGCGCCTTTCCTGTTAATCCCAGTCATACCCAAAACCAAAAGTTAACCATGCCAATCAAGTTCTACGGTTTTTGGCGCTCCCTGGCTGCCTACCGCGTCAGAGTGGCACTCAAACTCAAGGGGGTGGCGTATGAGGAAATCCCGGTAAATCTGCTGGCCGGCCATCAGCATGACCCCGCCTATCTCGCCATCAACCCCCAGGGGGCTGTACCCGCCCTGGTCGTACCCGGTTTGGCAAAGCCACTGTTTCAATCCTTGGCTATTCTTGATTACCTCGACCATGTTCATCCTGCCCCGGCGCTTATGCCTGCACTTCCTGCACACAGAGCCAGAGTTTTGGCCTTGGCTCATGTCTGTGCAAGCGATGGCCACCCGTTGGTGGTACCTCGGGTACGCAACTACCTTCAAAACACCTTGAATCTGGATGAGCACACGCGCAACACGTGGTTGCAGCATTGGACGTACCAGGCACTTCTCACATACGAACTCATCCTGACCAACGATCCACATGAGGGCCTTTACAGCCACGGCAATCAGGTGACCGTAGCCGATCTATGTCTTGCCTCACAGGTCACCGGAGCGGGTTTATTCGGTTGTCAGCTTGACAACTTGCCTCGCGTTATGGCGATTTATAAAGCCTTACTCAAGCTCGATGCCTTTGCAAATTCAATGCCGCAGCTGCAAGCTGGTGCTCCCGCCAACAAAACCTGAGCTATAAATCATATGGATCAATTAACAGTTGGATTGTTGGGGTTTGGGGTTTTTCTGGTGCTCACCCTGCTCAGCGTGCCGGTTGCTTACGGCATGGCTATTGTCGGCTTAGGCGGCATGCTGATCGTTTATCCGATTGATACCGCCTTTAAGTTCATCCCCACCGGCTTGTTTACATACACATCCAATTTCACGTTGTCAGCGTTGCCGCTTTTCATCCTGATGGGTACTCTGGCGTTTTATGCCGACTTGGGCAAAGATGCCTTTAACGCAGCCAAAGCCTGGTTTGGGCGGGTCCCGGGTGGCCTTGGCGTGGCAACAGTCTATTCCTCAGCAATCTTTGGTGCATGCTCAGGATCGAGCCTCTCAGCAGTTGCCGTATTTTCGAAAATTGCTGTACCTGAAATGATCCGTGCCGGTTACAACAAAAAAATGGCTTTAGGTGTTGTCGCATCCGCCGGCTGTTTGGACGTTCTCATTCCTCCGAGCATTTTGATGGTTTTTTATGGGATCATCACCGAGACTTCCGTTGGTCAGTTGTTGATTGCGGGCATCATTCCGGGCATTCTCATGGCCGTCCTGATGGCAACAGCCGTCACACTCTTTTGCAAAATTTATCCAGACACTGCGCCTGTCGCCCTGGATTTAGACACCTCATGGAGCGCCAAATGGAAAACCCTTAAGTCTCTGTGGGCAGCCGCTTTTTTGTTCATTTCAGTTCTAGGGGCAATTTACACGGGTTTTGCAACACCCGATGAAGCGGCTGCTGTGGGTGTGGTGGGCTCTCTATTCCTGGTTTACGTGCGAGGCAATCTGACATGGGAACGCGTCAAATTCTCTTTCATTGACAGCGCAAAAGTGACCGCCATGATTTTTCTACTGCTTGGCTCAGGTTTTATTTTTTCCACATTTCTCTCTACCACCGGGGTGGTGTCCACAATGACCGA
>JBILKC010000109.1:0-8344 GCA_044376885.1 Hylemonella sp.
AACCCATTTTTTTACGGGCCTCTTCCTCTGTAGACTGCGCACGCTTGAGTGACTCAAAGTAGCTTGCACCTTGCCAAAACCAGTCAATCGGCTGCATCACCAGCCACTGCACCGGGTAGAGCACCGCGGCCACCGAAGCCCTCAGTGGCTGAGTAATCTTGAACCGGGTGTCTGCCACCATCAAAAACAGCGCCAGGGCACTGAAGAGCATGAGCTTGGAAAGAGAAGAAGCGCCTTGCCGGAAAAAAGGCGGGGGCGCGCTGTCCAGTGTGCTTAAAGACATGTTAGAAACAAATCATGGACCTATCCGGGGAGTCCGCAGCCTCAGGCACATTGCTGCACCACCAGACCTATTCGCTGGTAAAGATGCTGCCCAGACGCTCCATCCGCTCCAGCGCAATGCCACAGCCGCGAACCACGCATGTCAGCGGGTCTTCTGCCACCAGCACCGGCAAACCTGTTTCTTCGGCCAGCAAACGGTCCAGGTCACGCAGCAGCGCGCCACCACCGGTCAGCATCATGCCGCGATCAGCAATATCAGCACCCAGCTCAGGTGGCGTTTGCTCAAGCGCATTTTTCACGGCTGAAACAATGTTGTTCAAGGGGTCCGTGAGCGCTTCCAGAATTTCGTTGGAAGAAATCGTGAAACTGCGTGGCACGCCCTCAGACAGGTTACGCCCGCGCACTTCCATCTCCCTGACTTCCGAGCCGGGAAACGCCGAGCCAATCAGCTTTTTGATTGATTCTGCGGTCGGCTCGCCAATCAGCATGCCGTAGTTACGGCGAATGTAATTGATGATGGCTTCGTCAAACTTGTCACCGCCGACGCGCACGCTGCCTTTGTAGACCATGCCACCGAGCGAGATAACGCCCACCTCGGTGGTACCGCCGCCTATGTCGACCACCATGGAGCCACTGGCCTCACTCACCGGCAGTCCGGCACCTATGGCTGCAGCCATGGGTTCTTCGATCAAAAACACATCGCTGGCACCAGCTCCCAGAGCAGACTCACGAATGGCACGGCGCTCCACCTGGGTAGAGCCACAGGGCACGCAAATAATGATCCGCGGACTGGGCTTGAACATGCCACGCGGGTGGACCATTTTGATGAACTGCTTGAGCATTTGCTCTGTCACCGTGAAGTCGGCGATCACGCCGTCTTTCATAGGCCGGATCGCCTCGATATTTCCGGGCACCTTGCCCAGCATGGCCTTGGCCTCCTTGCCAACAGCCTGTATGGTTTTCTTTCCCTGCGGCCCGCCCTCATGGCGGATGGCGACAACCGAGGGCTCGTCCAGCACGATGCCCTTGTCACGCACAAAAATCAGGGTATTGGCGGTTCCAAGGTCAATCGCCAGGTCGGTAGAAAAATACCGACGAAATTCTCCAAACATTAAAAAATCCTCTCTGCGGGCATGACAAACACGTCGTTGTGTCACCACCCTACCAATCAAATACGGTGAAATTAGAGCCTGAATCTGCAGGCTTACAGATCAAAGCCCAAAGGCGGGATAATACCCCATGCCCTGTCTAAACACCCGCTTTTCACACCATCTGATGGGTAGTCCCCCGGGTGAATTAAGGCGCTTTCAACTCGCAAACGACCATGCAACTGACTGCTCTTGATATTTCTCGTATTGCCAATCTTGCACGTTTGGAGCTCAAAGCCGACGAAAGTGAGCGCATGCGCGGTCAAATCAACGGATTTTTCGAGATTGTTGAGCAAATGCGCGCCGTCGATACCACAGGCGTCGAACCTCTGGCTCACCCGATGGCTGCGATTGCGGAGGTCTCGCTGCGACTGCGCTCCGATGTAGTGAGCGAACCCAATCAACGCCAAGCCAATCAGCTCAGTGCCCCAGCCGTTGAAAGCGGCTTGTTTCTGGTCCCTAAAGTCATTGAATAAGGCCCGCGAATAAAACCCATGACACAACATTCCTCAGATTTGCACCAGCTTTCTGTGGCCGAGTTGGCCCGCCACTTGCGCGAACGCAAGGTCTCTGCCGTTGAAACCGCACAGCATTTTTTAAGTCGTGTGCGCAGCTTTGATTCCCTGGGCGCATTTGTCGATTTGAATGAAGAAGCCACTCTGGCTCAGGCTGGCGCGGCTGATCAATCGCTGGGCCTGGGCATTGCCGGTCCACTGGCCGGTATACCCATCGCGCACAAAGATATTTTTGTGACCCTGGATTTCGTATCCACCGCTGGCTCGCGCATGCTGGCCGGTTATCGATCCCCCTTTGATGCCACCGTCGTCAGCCGTCTTGGCCAAGGTCTACCTGAGGTTCCCGGTGCAGGCATGGTGACCCTGGGCAAGGTCAATTGCGATGAATTCGCCATGGGCTCTTCCAACGAAAACTCCGCCATTGCACCCATCGGACACAACGCTCCTTCGCCGGTACGCAACCCCTGGGATCTCCAGCGCATTCCCGGCGGCTCTTCTGGCGGCAGTGCTGCCGCCGTAGCTGCCCGCCTGGCTCCAGCAGCCAGCGGAACCGACACCGGTGGATCCATCCGTCAGCCTGCTGCTTTTTGCGGTATCACCGGCATCAAGCCCAGCTATGGCCGTGCATCACGCTACGGCATGATTGCCTACGCCTCCAGCCTGGATCAGGCCGGGCCTATGGCGCGCAGTGCCGAAGACTGTGCGCTGTTGCTCTCCGCCATGTGCGGGCCAGACCTGGACCGCGACTCCACCTCGTTGGATCTGCCCGCAGAGGACTTCAGCCGCTCACTCAACAAGCCCATCGAGGGGCTGCGCATTGGTCTGCCCAAGGAATTTTTCGGCCCCGGCCTGTCGGACGATGTGCGTGCGGCGGTGGATCAAGCGCTGCGCGAACTGGAGAAACTCGGCGCCAAACTGGTTCCCATTTCCCTGCCCCGCACCGAGCTGTCCATACCGGTCTACTACATCATTGCGCCGGCCGAGGCCAGCTCAAACCTGTCTCGCTTTGATGGCGTAAAGTTTGGCTATCGCAGCAAAAACTATAGCGACTTAACCAGCATGTACAAGGCTTCGCGCTCTGAAGGCTTTGGAGATGAGGTTAAACGCCGCATCATGATCGGCGCCTATGTCTTGTCACATGGTTACTACGATGCCTACTACCTACAGGCACAAAAAATCCGCCGCATGATTGCCGACGATTTTCAGCAGGCTTTCAAAGCCTGTGACGTGATTGCCGGCCCGGTGGCCCCAACCGTGGCCTGGAAACTTGGCGAGAAATCGGCAGACCCGGTAGCCAACTACCTGGCTGACATCTTCACCTTACCCGCTTCATTGGCCGGCTTGCCTGGCATGAGCGTACCGGCTGGTTTTGGCGCTTACGACATGCCGGTGGGCTTGCAGTTGATCGGCAACTACCTGAAAGAAGCTGAACTTCTCAACGTGGCCCATCGCCTGCAGCAGGCGACTGATTTTCATACGCGTATGCCGCCCCAACCACCCATCCACGCGACACCGGCACCGGGGGTGCCAGCATGAGCAGCCCATTGATTCATGGCTATGAAGTGGTCATCGGATTTGAAACCCACGCCCAGCTCTCCACTGCAAGCAAGATTTTCAGCCGTGCATCCACCGCCTTCGGCGCTGAACCCAACACCCAGGCGTGTGCCGTCGATCTGGCTTTGCCCGGAACATTGCCGGTGATGAACAAGGGCGCAGTGGAACGCGCCATTCAGTTTGGCCTGGCCATCGGCGCCCATGTGGCTGAAAAAAGCGTGTTCGCCCGCAAAAACTACTTTTATCCCGATCTCCCCAAGGGCTACCAGATCAGCCAGTTTGAGATTCCGGTAGTGCAAGGCGGTCAGCTTGAGTTTTTTCTGGGCGATGAGAAAAAAACGGTACGTCTTGTGCGTGCGCATCTGGAGGAAGACGCCGGAAAGTCTCTGCACGAGGACTTTGTGGGCATGAGCGGCATCGACCTTAACCGCGCCGGCACGCCGCTGCTGGAAATCGTGACCGAGCCCGACATGCGGTCCAGCGCCGAGGCCGTGGCCTACGCCAGAGAATTGCACAAGCTGGTGACCTGGATAGGCATTTGCGACGGCAATATGCAAGAGGGCAGCTTTCGATGCGATGCCAACGTATCCGTGCGAAAACCCGGCGAACCCCTGGGTATCCGCCGTGAAATCAAAAACCTCAACAGCTTCAAGTTCATGCAACAGGCCATAGACTTTGAAGTTCTGTGGCAGATTGAGCAAATCGAAGACGGCAAGACCATCGAGCAGGCCACTGTCCTGTTTGACCCGGAAACGGGGGAAACCCGCGCCATGCGCACCAAGGAAGACGCCGCCGATTACCGCTACTTTCCTGACCCTGATTTACCTCCGCTATGCATTTCAGAGCAATGGATAGCGGAAATAAAAGGCCAAATGACAGAATTACCTCGTGTCATGGCGGCCCGGTTTGTGCGTACGCACGGTTTGCCCGATTACGATGCCACTCAGTTGACCCAGAGCAAGGCCGTCGCGGCCTACTTTGAAACCACCACACTGGCGTGTGGCCAGGCCAAGCTGGCCAGCAACTGGATCATGGGTGAAGTCACGCGTCGCCTCAACGCCAGTGAAATGACCATCGAGCAAGCCCCTGTGAGCGCCCAACAACTGGCCGCGCTGATTGGCCGTATCAATGACAACACCATCAGCAACAACGCGGCGCGTCAGGTATTTGAGGCCCTGTGGACAGACGGCGGCGAGGTAGACACCATCATCGAAGCCAAGGGCCTCAAGCAAATGAGCGACACCGGTGCCCTGGAAGCCCTCATTGACGAGGTGCTGGCCGCCAACCCCAAAAACGTGGAAGAGTTCAAAGCTGGTAACACCAAGGCCTTCAACGGCCTGGTCGGCCCCATCATGAAGGCCAGCAAAGGCAAAGCCAATCCGGCACTGGTCAATTCACTCTTGATGAAGAAACTAAGCGCCTGATCAGGCGCTTGGCTAGAGGGCTGATAACGCTGACTAGCCCTGCGGCCTGAAGTCTTGTAACGTGGTCATCGCCACGGTTCTGAGGGCGTCAAACGCCAAACCGGTCCCGGTAGGCCTGCGTGCGTAGCAAATGCGCGTCCATATCGCCACCGGCGTGCGCGCCCAGGTAAGACAACAAATCGCCCAGCTCGGCAATCGCGCACACCTGCAAACCCAAGTGCTTGCGCACATACTGCACGGCGCTGTAGGGAACGTCCTTGGTGCTGCCATCCGCTTGTTTTTCAGTCGCCATTTCCTGTCGGTCCAGGGCAATGGCCACGGCATGCGGCGTGGCACCAGCCGCCTTGATCAGTGCGATGGATTCACGGGCAGCGGTTCCAGCGCTCATCACATCGTCAACGATCAACACGCGTCCTTTGAGCGGTGCACCAACCAGACTGCCACCTTCGCCGTGGTCTTTGACCTCTTTTCGGTTATACGCAAAGGGCACGTTTTTGCCCAAGCGTGCCAGCTCAATCGCCACCGCCGCACCCAGCGGGATGCCTTTGTAAGCCGGGCCAAAGATCATGTCGAACGCGATGCCACTTTGCACCAGGCGCTGCGCGTAAAAGCCGGCGAGCTTGCCCAGCTTGGCGCCATCGTCAAACAAACCGGCGTTGAAAAAGTAGGGCGAGAGTCGACCTGCCTTGGTTTTGAACTCGCCAAACTTGAGTACGCCACAATCCAGCGAAAATTGCAGAAACTCTTGTGCCAACGCGTCGTTGGCGACCGTACTCTGATTCATGGGGGGAAATTCCTTGTTCAAATTAACCAGCCTCAATCTCAACGGCATACGCTCTGCCGCCCGCAAGGGACTTGAACCCTGGCTTGCTGTTCACAAACCGGATTGTATTTGCGTGCAGGAGGTCAAAGCCCAGCAAGCTGACCTGGCCGGCCAGTTTGAAGTGATTGGCGACCTGGAGGGCTATTTTCATTTGGCAGAAAAAAAAGGCTACTCAGGCGTTGGCATTTACACCCGGCACGAACCCAGCGATGTCATTGTCGGGGTAGGCTCTGAAGAATTTGACCGGGAAGGCCGCTATGTCGAAGCACGCTTTGACACGCCGCAAAAAAAGAGATCCATCATCAGCTGCTATTTCCCCAGCGGCTCCTCCGGCGAAGAGCGGCAACTGGCCAAGTTCCGGTTTCTCGATCACATCCACCCCCATCTTCAGAAGCACAAGGTGCAACGCGAGTTCATTCTCTGCGGCGATGTCAATATCGCCCATCGTGAGATCGACCTCAAAAACTGGAAAGGCAACCTGAAAAATTCGGGCTTTACCCCTGAAGAACGTGCCTGGATGAGTCAATTGCTCAGTGATGGCAGCCTGGTTGACGTTTACCGCGCCCTGGAGCCCGAAGCCACCGATGCCGCCTACACCTGGTGGAGCAACCGGGGCCAGGCCTATGCCAACAATGTTGGGTGGCGCATCGACTACCAGATCGCAACGCCGGAACTGGCTGCATTGGCGCGAAAGGCTGAAATTTTTAAAGCGCAGCGCTTTAGCGACCATGCGCCGCTGACTGTTGATTACGACTTTGATCTGTAGTGGTTGAGGTGGGTGCAAGGCGAAACACGCGCAGACCCAGGGCATCGCCTTGAGCCCACAACCATCACACTTGACCGATTCGGCGATATGGCCGATAGTCGAATCGATGTGGTTCCTGACGGTGCCATCGCCAACCGGATCTTTGTTTGTTAAAACTCCCCCGTGTTCAACCGCATGCCCCCCACGCGGTCGCACACCACAAGCGTGGCATCAGTGCACGGTTCGCGCGAATCAGGGCCAGCGGCATGGGTGGAATTGCCGCATTCCTGGCGGTTTTGGGGCCAGGATTGCTTGCCGGCCTGTCTGACGATGATCCGGCAGGCATCACCACGTATTCCATCCTCGGCGCCGACTTCGGCTACCGCTTGCTCTGGATCATTCCCTTCTCAACCGTTTTGCTGGTTCAGTTTCACCTGCTCGCCGTCCGCATCGGAGCCGCCACCGGCAAGGGCTTTGTAGGGGTCATTCGTAGTCACTGGGGGCGAGCTTGGGGTTACGCTGCTGTAATCGGGCTCCTATTTGCCAACTTCGGCACCATTTGCGCGGAATACGCCGGCATCTCGGCTGCAGCTGGCCTGATCGGTATTCCGGCTTGGGTGAGTTCCCCCATGGCTGCGGTGTTGATCTCTCTGGTGGTGGTACTGGGGTCTTTTCACCGGATCGAGCGTATTTTGCTGGTGATCTCTTCGACCCTGGCCCTCTACATCATCGATGGAATCGTGGCGCAGCCTGACTGGTCAGAGGTACTCCACAACGCCCTCATTCCTCACTTCCCAACGGATCACCTGGGATGGGTTGTCATTGCAGCCACGCTGGGAACAACGCTGGCACCCTGGGGCTTGGCTTTTATCCAGTCCTATGCCGTCGACAAAAAAATCACCGTTGACCAATTAAAGTGGGAACGCGTGGACGTGGTGATCGGTTCCCTGCTCACCGGCATTATTGGTATCGCGATTGCGGTCTCCTGTGCAGCCACCTTGAATCGTGAGGGCATCCACATCACGGATGCGGGCGATGCGGCCATTGCGCTCAGGCCGCTGGCGGGATCTTTTGCAACCCTGCTGTTTGGCGCGGGGCTGCTGGGTGCTTCACTACTCGCTGCGGCGATTGTTCCGCTGGCAACGGCTTATTCAATTGCCGAGGGCATAGACGCACCAGCTTCGCTGGACCTTGACTCCAAACATTTTCAGTTTTTCTATGCGGCGTTTGTGGTGCTCACGGTCGCAGCGGCCAGCGTTGTTTCAATTCCCGGTTTACCCCTCATAGCCCTGATCTATTCCAGCCAGGTGGTCAATGCAGTGTTACTGCCCCTTCATGTGGTGGCACTGTTGCTGCTGGCTCAAAACAAGTCACTCATGGGCGAATCGCAGATCGGGCTGAAATCCCGTGTGGCTGCCTGGGTGAGCATCGCGCTCATCGTGGCCTGCGTGGGTGCGCTCACTTTTAGTTGAGCTTAGTCCTGCGCCCCGGTGTTTTGCCCAGAATACATCACGAGTCGCTTCTCCAACCCCTGGCGCAGGGTGTGCACAGCATCTTCCAGGGCACCATTATTGTGTACATGTAGCGTGTGGTCTGGTAAATCATAAGTAATCTCACGTGCGAGTCGCTGATTGATCTCTTGTTGGGTTTCACGACTGCGACTCATCAGTCGTTGGTGTAGGGCCTGTGCTGACGCTGTGATGAGAACCACACTGGCTTGCGGATACACCGATAAAAGCGTGCTTAAGTGGGCACGCGATCCGTTAAGCAGGACACAATGACCCGAGTCCAATGGCGTCAGCTCACCATGACGCACGCCATAACAAAGGCCATTGGCCTGCCAATGCAAGGCA
>JBILKC010000110.1:0-8334 GCA_044376885.1 Hylemonella sp.
CTCAGGCCGTGAGCATGCTCGGTCTGTGGCTGCAGCTTCATCAGATCGACCACATTGACCACCCGTACACGCAGACCCGGCAGCTCTGCGCGCAGGATGGACACGGCCGCCATGGTTTCAAGCGTCGGCACATCGCCGCAGCAGGCCATGACCACATCAGGATCAGTCCCGCCGCCGTCCTCAGACTCATTACCGGCCCAGTCCCAGATGCCGATACCGGCGGCGCAGTGCGCTGCTGCCGCCTCCATGGCAAGCCATAGCGGCGCAGGGTGTTTGCCGGCCACCACCACGTTGACATAGTGCCGGCTGCGCAGGCAGTGGTCCATCACCGACAGCAGGCAGTTCGCGTCCGGGGGTAAGTAGACACGGACAACTTCGGCCTTCTTGTTGACGACATGGTCGATGAAGCCAGGGTCCTGGTGCGAGAAGCCATTGTGGTCCTGACGCCAGACGTGCGAGGCAAGCAGGTAGTTCAGCGAAGCAATCCTGGGCCTCCAGGGCAGATTGGCGCTGACTTTCAGCCACTTGGCATGCTGGTTGAACATCGAGTTGATGATGTGGATGAACGCCTCATAGCAGTTGAACAGGCCGTGCCTGCCTGTCAGCAAATAGCCTTCCAGCCAGCCCTCACATTGGTGTTCGCTGAGCATCTCCATAACCCGCCCCGCCGGTGCCAGCCACTGGTCTCCAGGTGCGGTTTGGGCTTCCCACTGGCGATTGGTCGCCTCAAACACGGCAGCAAGACCATTGGAGACCGTCTCATCGGGGCCGAAGATCCGGAAGTTGCGCTCAGACGCATTGCGTCGGATCACATCGCGAAGAAACGGCCCGAGCACGCGTGTGTCGCCTATGCCCGGCGCGCCTGGCCGTGGCACCTTCGCGGCATAGGCCCGGTAGTCTGGCAGGTGCAGGTCTTTGAGCAGCAACCCGCCGTTGGCATGGGGATTGGCACCCATACGCCGCAATCCTGTGGGTGCCAGTTCTGCCAGCTCGGGTATCAAACGGCCCTGCGCATCAAAGAGTTCCTCAGGCCGGTAGCTATGAAGCCAGTCTTCCAGCAGCTTCAGGTGTTCGGGATGGTCGGCCGGATGCAGTGGCACCTGGTGCGAACGGAAGTTGCCCTCCACCGGTTCGCCCCCCACCACCTTGGGCCCTGTCCATCCCTTGGGGGAATTGAGCACAATCACCGGCCAGCTCGCACGAGCCGTCAGCGTGTGTAGACGGGCTTCACCCTTAATGCGCTTGATCTCTGCCACCGAGCTGTCCAGCGCTGCAGCCATCAAGGCATGCATCACCATGGGGTCATGGCCTTCAACAAAAATCGGCAGCCAGCCACAGCCGCGCAGGAACTGATCCAACTCGTCGTGGGTGATGCGTGCCAATACCGTCGGGTTGGCAATCTTGTAGCCGTTCAGGTGCAAGATAGGCAGCACAGCGCCGTCAGTGGACGGGTCAAGAAACTTGTTCGAATGCCAGGCAGTTGCCAGTGGCCCCGTCTCAGCTTCGCCATCGCCAACCACACAGGCCACGATCAGATCGGGGTTGTCAAAAACAGCGCCAAACGAATGGCTCAGTGAGTAGCCCAGTTCGCCGCCTTCATGGATAGAGCCCGGACATTCTGGCGAGGCATGGCTGGGTATGCCACCCGGAAACGAGAACTGCCGGAAGAGTTTTGTCAGTCCGGCTTCATCCCGGCTAATCCCGGGGTAGACCTCGCTGTAAGTCCCCTCAAGGTAGGTGTTAGCCACCACGGCTGGGCCGCCGTGACCGGGGCCGGAAACATACACCATGTCCAGGTCATACGCCTTGATGACACGATTCAGATGTGCATAAATAAAGTTCTGGCCGGGGGTCGTGCCCCAGTGCCCCAGCAGCATGGGCTTCACATCGGACAGCTTGAGCGCACGCCGCACCAGCGCGTTGTCCCATAAAAATATTTGACCCACCGAGACATAGTTGGCAGCGCGCCAATACGCGTCCAGGAGTTGTAGGGAGCAACTGGTTTTTTTGTTCGTCATCCCTCACGCTAAGCCTTGCCGCATGACGGCGTCAGTTCGCCAGCGCACGGACATTTCGCAGGTGTCACCGCACAGTGGCAGCAGGCAAATTGGTCAAGGACACGCTGACGAACAGCGTCCATGATAGGCGCGAAGAAGCGCGAATTTATTAACTGGCAGCCCACATGAACAAACCCACACAGTCACTTCATCAGCTCGGTCAGAGCCTGTGGCTAGACAACATCACGCGCAGCCTGCTGAGCAGCGGCACCTTGGCCCGCTACATCAAGGATCTGTCGGTCACTGGTTTAACCTCAAATCCCACCATCTTCGAACATGCTTTGGGCGGCGACAGTTATGACGCGTCCATCCGCGTCCTCAATGCAGCCGGTTTGTCAGGTGAAGACCTTTTCTTTGAACTGGCACTGGAGGATCTGAGCCAGGCTGCTGATCTGTTCCGTCCGGTTTTTGATGCCAGTCATGGTGTGGACGGCTGGGTGTCTCTCGAAGTCTCACCCCTGATCGCCAGCAATGCTGCGCTGACCATCCAGGCCGCAAACCGCCTGCATACCAAAGCTGCAAAAGCCAACCTGTTCATCAAGATTCCAGCCACGCCCGCTGGCATCGAAGCCATCGAACAGGTGATATTCGACGGCATCCCGGTCAACGTCACGCTGCTGTTCTCGCGCGAACACATGCTGGCAGCCGCTGAGGCTTATTTGCGCGGCATCGAACGACGATTGGCCGCTGGCCGCGATCCCCGGGTCGGGTCGGTCCTGTCGCTTTTTGTCAGCCGGTGGGATGTGGCGGTCAAGCAGGAAATCGCCTCTCCCTTTCATAACCGCTTGGGTATCGCCATCGCCATGCGAACTTACAAGGCACATGGCGATCTGCTGGCATCGCCACGGTGGCAGCGTCTGGCTGCCGCCGGGGCACAGCCCCAGCGCCTTCTGTGGGCCAGCACCGGCACCAAAGACCCCGCTGCACCCGACACGCTCTATGTGCAGGCGCTCGCTGCGCCGGGCACCATCAACACCCTGCCGGAGAAAACACTGCTCGCCTTTGCTGACCATGGCAAGCTGCACGGCCCATTGCCCCTTGACGGCGGCTACGCCGAAGCAGTGATCGAGGAATTCAGGCGCGAAGGTGTTGACGACGACGCACTCGCCGCACGCCTGCAGCGCGAAGGCATCGCGTCCTTCACCAGCTCCTGGCACACCTTGCTGACGCGCATCCGCGAGAAGTCTGCATCACCCGCTGCTCACGCGTGAATGCTGTTCGCCCACAGGCCCCCTGGCCGGCCCGGCAGGCTTTGCAAACACACCCATCTACAGCCGATCCCTCACAAACAGACATCGCTGAACTGGCACTGGCGCTAGGAACCGATCTGGACCGTGGGCTGGGCGCAGAAGCAGCCGCCAGCCGCTTACGCACAGATGGCCTCAACGAATTGCGTGCAGTAGCGGCTGTGCCAGCTTGGCGCAAGGCGCTGGCTCAATTCCAGAACCCGCTGGTCTACCTGCTGGGTGCGGCTGCAGCTGTGGCCCTGGCCTCCTGGTGGTTCAGAGGCCGTGACCACCCAGGTTCGGCTGAATGGCCATTGGATGCCATCGTCATCGCTGTTGTGGTGATTTTCAACGCCGTGCTGGGCTGGCTGCAAGAGGCCAAAGCGGAACAAGCCGTGGCAGCACTGGCCAAGATGACCACCGCCAGCTCCAGCGTGCTGCGGGACGGCTCCGTGGTCCGGGTGCCCAGCACTGAACTGGTCAAAGGTGATGTGCTGATACTCACCGAAGGTGAAGCCGTTGGGGCCGATGCGCGCCTCACACTATCGGCCGCGCTCAAGCTGCTGGAAGCACCCTTGACAGGGGAAAGCGAGGCTGTGCTCAAGGATGCGGCCACGCTGTCTGCACCAGCTGCACTGGGTGACCGATTGAACATGGTCTTCAAGGGCACTGCAGTGGCCCAGGGCACAGGTCGCGCCGTTGTCACCGCCACCGGCATGCAGACCGAGATGGGTGGCATCGCCACACTGCTCGACACCACACCCGACGTACCGACACCACTGCAAATTGAAATTGCGCATCTGGGCAAGGTGCTGGGCATTGCAGCCTTGGTGATTGCCGCTATGGTCGTGGCCACCATCCTGCTGATTTCAGATCTCCATGGCATGGGCGACGTCGTCACGGTATTGCTGCTGGGCGTGTCCCTGGCGGTGGCTGCCATCCCTGAAGGTTTGCCAGCGATCCTGTCGGTCGTGCTGGCGATCGGTGTGCGCCGCATGGCCTCGCACCATGCCATCGTCAAGAAGCTGGCCTCCGTCGAGACACTGGGATCGGCTTCGGTCATTGCAACGGACAAGACCGGCACGCTCACGCGCGGTGAGATGACGCTCCAGCGGGTGATGACAGCCTCGGGGCGCGCCGACATCACCGGTGTGGGCTACAGCCCCGAGGGACGTGCCGAGCAAGCAGGTGCCGAATTGACTTCGGGGCCCCTGCGGGATGAACTGTTGAACGTGTTGCGCGCAGGCAGCTTGGCCAGCAATGCCCAACTCCGGAAAAACAAGCGGCACCAATGGGTAATCCAGGGCGATCCCACCGAAGCCGCGTTCAGGGTGGCCGAGCAGAAAATTGTGGGCCATACGGGCGTCTCTGAGCGGGAGCACCGTTATGAGCGCATCGGCGAAATTCCTTTCACCTCGCAACGCAAGATGATGTCGGTACGTGTGGTTGACCATGCGCATGGTGATGCACATGTGCTGTTCACCAAGGGCGCGCCTGATGTGCTGCTGGCGCATTGCACCCATGTGCGCCAAGGTGCGGCCACAGTCCCCCTCACAGCCGGTTTGCGCACGCAGATCCTGGCCGATGTGGGTGCGATGGCCGATGACGCTTTACGCACGCTGGCCGTGGCGTGCCGCACGCTGAGGCCAGACACGCAGATTGCGACAGACGCGGCTGCGCTGTCCGCCCTGGAACAGGGCCTGGAATACCTGGGCACGGTGGGCATCATTGATCCGCCTCGTCAAGAGGCAGCCGCAGCCATAGCTCAGGCGCGCAAGGCCAGCATTCGTGTGGTCATGATTACCGGGGACCACCCGCGCACAGCAGCGCGCATTGCGGCTGATCTTGGCATTGTTCAGGCCGCAGGCCAGGTGCTGACAGGAATCGACATTGACAAGCTCGACGATGCTGCTTTATCTGCGGCGGTAGCCAAGGCCTCGGTGTTCGCCCGCGTAGCACCCAAGCACAAGCTGCGCATTGTGCGTGCGCTGCAGGCCGACGCAAACGTGGTGGCCATGACGGGTGACGGCGTCAACGATGCCCCGGCGCTGAAGGCGGCCGACATCGGCATCGCCATGGGTGTGTCGGGAACCGAGGTGAGCAAAGAGGCCGCGCGCATGATCCTGGCCGACGATCACTTTGCCACCATTGTGCTGGCGGTTCGTGAAGGGCGTGGCGTGCTCGACAACATCCGCAAGTTCCTGCGCTATCTGCTGTCGTCGAACATTGCCGAGGTGCTGACGGTGTTTGTAGGCGTGGTGGGTGCAAGTGTCATCGGCCTGAAGGCCACGGCCACAGGGTCGGGTGGCGCCGTGGTGCTGCCGCTGCTGGCCACACAAATCCTGTGGATCAACCTGATCACAGATACCGGGCCTGCGCTGGCCATGGGCATAGACCCCGTGGCCGAAGACGTCATGACGCGCAAGCCACGCCCGCGAAGCCAGCGCATCATCGATGCCCGCATGCTGGTGAGTGTGACCCAAACCGGCCTGGTCATGGCGGCACTGACCCTGCTGACGCTCGACCTGTTCCTGCCTGGCGGCATGATCGAACCCGCGCAGGCCTGGATAGGCCCCGGACCTTACAGCATGGAAGCGGCGCGCACCGCTGCCTTTACGGTGCTGGTGTTGACGCAGTTGTTCAACTGCTTTAACGTGCGCTCAACCACGGCATCTGCGTTTCGGGCAGCGTTCTCGAACCGCTGGCTGTGGGCCGCGGTGGCTTTGTCAGCCGCGTTGCAAGCCGCCGTCGTGAACCTGCCCTTCCTCAACCTCGCCTTTGCCACCGTTCCCCTCTCGGCGGGCCAATGGTGCTTGTGTGTGGTCATGGCCAGCGGAGTGTTATGGTTCGGAGAAATACAAAAGCTGCTGCGGCGTCTGCGGCTGAGAAGGGCAGATAAGGGCTGATAAGACTCACCAGGAATCATCATGAAGATCGACGTCAATGCATACATCCCCGGCGAGGGCAAGGCGGTGGACCTGGGCCTTTGGGCCACGCGCGTCAAACCGCTTTGCAAGTCGAAGAAGCTCTACCAAGAAGCACTCCAGGACCAGGTCGAGCGTTTAAGCAAGCAGCAACGTCTGCTGTATGCCTCGAACCGCCACGCCCTGTTGGTGGTGTTCCAGGCCATGGACACTGCCGGCAAGGACAGTGCCATTCGCCACGTGATGTCCGGCGTCAATCCCCAGGGTTGCCAGGTCTTCAGTTATCAGCACCCCAGTCCCCAGGAGCTCCAGCATGATTTTCTTTGGCGCACCACCCGGGACCTGCCTGAGCGCGGACGCATCGGCATCTTCAACCGTTCCTACTATGAAGAGGTACTGATCGTGCGCGTGCACAGCGACCTGCTGGACAGCGAGCGCGTACCTGACACTGGTGTCGACGAATTAGTGTGGCAAGGCCGCTACCGATCCATACTCGACATGGAAAAGCACCTGCATGCCAATGGCACGCGCATCGTCAAGATATTCCTGCATATTTCCAAGGAAGAGCAACGCAAGCGCCTGCTGGCGCGCATCGACGAACCGGACAAGAACTGGAAGTTCAGCAAAGCCGATATCACCGAGCGCAAGTTTTGGGACGCCTATATGCAAGCCTATGGTCAGGCCCTGTCCGCAACCAGCACCAACCACTCACCCTGGTTCATTGTTCCTGCCGACAACAAGCACGATGCGCGCCTGATCGTGTCGCAGATCGTGCTTGACGCGCTGGAAGGTTTGAAGATGCGTTACCCGGAAGTCAACGCAGCGCGTCGGCAGGAACTTGCCGCAATACGCAAGCAACTGGAGAAATAGCGGGGATGTTGATGCCAGGGTTCATTCAAACCCGATAAGCCGCGCCGTGTGGATGGCAATCTGCTCGTCCTCCAGAGAAGGCAATACATACACCTGGCAACCTGAGGCTGCGCTGCTGATCAGGGCAGCCCCAGCAAGGTGGCGTGCTTCATCCAGCTCAACGCCCAGCGACACAAGTCCGGTTGCGATTTCGGTTCTCACGGCAGCATCGTTCTCGCCGATTCCACCGGTAAAGACGATGGCATCAGCACCGCCCAGCACCACCCACATGGCGGCCAGTTGCTTGCACACGGCATAGCAGAACATACCAATGGCCAGCGCGGCATCGGCATTGGTGGCGGCTGCTGCGTGCAGTGTGCGCATGTCTCCATCAAGGCCAGAAAGTCCGACCAGGCCACTGCGGTGGTCAATCAGGTCTTCCAGCATCGCAGCGGTGTAGCCGCACTCGCGCACCAGATAGACCAGAACACCGGGGTCCAGATCGCCGCTGCGGCTACCCATGATCAAGCCGCCGCTGGGCGTCAGGCCCATGCTGGTGTCGATGGACACACCTTCGCGCACAGCGGTAACGCTGGCACCGTTGCCCAGATGGGCAATCAGCAGCCGGCGTGGCACGGGCCCGCCAGCTGCCAGGCTGAGTTGTTGCACGATGGACTCGCACGAGAGACCGTGAAAACCATAGCGCTTAATTCCCTGAGCGCGCAACGCCAGTGGCAACGCAAGCGTACGCGCCAGCGCCGGCATGCGGGCGTGAAAGGCGGTGTCGAAACAGGCCACTTGCGGCAGCCCTGGATAGTGCGCACGCGCCGCGTGGATGAGCGACAAGCTTGCAGCCATGTGCAGTGGCGCGAAAGCCTGCGCGGCTTGCAGTTGCTGCAGCACCTGGGTGTCAATCAGGCAGTGGGCTTGCAGCGCAGGTCCGCCGTGCACCACCCGGTGGCCAATGGCGTGTGGGGCCTGCATGTCGCGCTCTGTGAGCAAACGGCCAATGCGGGCCAACACGTCCTGCGCGGTGCTCAGTGGCATGTGTTCCTTGCAAACGGTCTGGCCAGAGGGACCCTGAACACGGAATTCGGTGCTGGCGCTGCCCATGCCGTGTGCGGCACCGCTGAGCAGGCATGCGGTGTGGTCAGGGCTCAGCGGGTCGAGGGCGTACACCCCGAATTTCAGCGAGGATGATCCGCTGTTCAGTGCCAGGATATGCAGGGTCCGGGGCTGGGGCTGGGGCTGGGTCATGGGTCGCTCCAGGCCAGCCGC
>JBILKC010000111.1:0-8314 GCA_044376885.1 Hylemonella sp.
TATTGCGTAACTTGATGTTGTAATCCCCATCGTCGGTACCTGGCCGGAATTTGATTTCCTTGACCTCGATAACCTTTTGTTTGGACTTCGCGTCCGCCGCCTTTTTCTGCTCCTGGTACTTGAACTTGCCGTAATCCATCAAACGACAGACCGGCGGGTTCGCCGTGGCAGCAATTTCAACCAGATCCACATCCAGTTCGCCTGCTTGTCGCAAGGCTTCCATCAAACTCACCACACCAAGGGGCTCATTGTCGGGACCGGAGAGTCGAACTTCCGGGGCCATGATTTCCCGGTTCAGGCGATGTTTACGTTCTTCGCGTTGGCGACGATCTCGAATTTCAGTAGCGATGGTTAAATCCTTCACAAAATACGCTACAAATTAAGTAGCTAAAACCGCAGCGTGCACGCGGACAAACTGCGTAAAGCTTCACTAAAAGCCTAACTGACAGACTTGTGAGTAATGTCTGCTGCGATTTTTTGCACAAAAGCATCGAGAGACATTACACCGAGGTCAAGGTTTCCCCGGGCGCGCACCGCAACGGCACCGGCTTCCTTTTCCTTATCCCCAAGGACCAGGATGTAGGGAAGCTTTTGCATTGAATGCTCGCGTATTTTACGCGTGATTTTCTCGTTTCGCAGATCAGTGATCACCCTAAGCTCTTGATTTGGCAGAGATTTCCTCAATTTTTCCGCAATTTCACGACAATAGTCGGCCTGTGCATCGGTAATATTCAACACAGCAACCTGAACAGGTGCCAGCCAGGTCGGTAAAGCTCCGGCGTGTTCTTCGATCAAAATTCCAATAAATCGCTCCAGACTACCAACGATGGCACGATGAAGCATGACCGGGCGGTGGCGAGCTCCGTCTTCTCCCACAAACTCGGCATCCAGGCGCTCAGGCATGGAAAAATCGACCTGAATGGTGCCGCACTGCCAGTGGCGACCGATGGCGTCCTTCAAGGTGTATTCAATCTTGGGCCCGTAAAAAGCGCCCTCTCCAGGTGAGATTTCAAACGCGCACCCTGAGGCCAGCAAACTTTGTTTGAGCGCATCTTCGGCTTTATCCCAGATGGCATCTGAGCCGATTCGCTGCGCGGGTCGGGTCGCAATCTTGTAAATGATGTCTTTGAAGCCAAATTCCGTGTAAACCTTTTGCAGCAAGGCAGTAAAGTTGACGCACTCTTGGAGAATCTGGTCCTCGGTACAGAAAATATGGCCGTCGTCTTGCGTGAAACCGCGAACGCGCATGATGCCGTGCAGGCCACCTGAGGGTTCGTTGCGATGACACTGACCGAATTCGCCGTAGCGCAACGGCAAATCACGGTAACTTTTGATGCCCTGCTTGAAAATGAGAATATGACCTGGGCAGTTCATGGGCTTGAGCGCATAGTCCCGCTTTTCGCTCTCGGTGATGAACATGTTGTCCCGATACTTGTCCCAATGTCCGGTTTTTTCCCACAAGGTCTTGTCGATTACCTGAGGGCCTTTGACCTCCTGGTAGCCGTTGTCTCGGTAAACCTGGCGCATGTACTGCTCAACACCCTGCCAGACCGTCCAGCCCTTGGGGTGCCAAAAAACCAGGCCTGGCGCGTGATCGTCGATGTGGAAGAGATCCAGTTCCCGTCCTAGCTTGCGGTGGTCACGTTTCTCGGCTTCTTCGAGCATGGTCAGATGCTGCTGCAAATCGTCTTTGGTAGCCCAGGCGGTGCCATAGATTCGCTGCAACATTTCATTTCGGTGGTCACCGCGCCAATAAGCACCGGCCACTTTCATCAACTTGAAATGCTTGAGCTTTCCGGTTGAGGGGACATGCGGACCACGGCACAGGTCTTCAAAATCACCCTCACGGTAAAGCGAAACGTCTTCTCCGGCTGGAATGCTGGCAATGATCTCGGCCTTGTAATGCTCGCCCAGTGATTTGAAATACGCCACGGCCTTATCCCGGGGCAGAACACGTCTGGTAACAGGCTCATCCTTGAGCGCAAGTTCAAGCATCTTCTTTTCAATAGTCAGCAGATCCTCTGGTGTAAAGGGTCGCGTGTATGAGAAGTCATAAAAAAAACCGTGATCAATAACCGGGCCGATCGTGACTTGAGCCTCGGGGAAAAGCGCCTTGACTGCGTAAGCCAACAAGTGAGCAGTGGAGTGACGAATAACTTCCAGTCCATCAGCATCCTTAGCCGTGATGATAGACAGCACACTGTCGGCCTTGATCACGAAGCTCGTGTCAACCACCTTGGCCTGATCAGCAGGCTCCGCTGCAGCGCGTACTTTGCCGGCCAGGGCCGCCTTGGCCAGACCCGTGCCGATCGAAACAGCGACATCAGCCACAGTTACGGGATCGTTGAATTGCCGCAGGGAACCGTCTGGCAAAGTGATTTGAATCATATTTAAAAAGTGAGGCCAAAAAAAAAGCGCGGGGTCGCCGCGCTTTGAATGCAAACCGGGGGAATGCAGAATTTTACGCTGATCGTAAATCCGATCTGGTCCGCTTGCCCGGCTGAAATTATTGTTGAGTGTCTTAGTGGAACTGCTCTTCTTCAGTCGAACCCGTCAGGGCTGTCACACTGGACTTGCCGCCCTGAATGGCGGTGGTGACTTCATCGAAGTAACCGGTGCCGACTTCCTGTTGGTGAGACACAAAGGTGTAGCCACGATCGCGTGCTGCGAATTCGGGTTCTTGCACCTTCTCGATATAGGCCGACATACCGCGTTTGACGTAGTCTTGGCTAAGGTCGTACATGTTGTACCACATGGAGTGAATACCCGCGAGCGTGATGAACTGGTATTTGTAGCCCATCGCGCCGAGTTCGCGCTGGAACTTGGCTATTGTTGCGTCGTCAAGATTTTTCTTCCAATTGAACGAAGGCGAGCAGTTGTAGGCTAGCATTTTGCCCGGGTGAACCTTGTGAACAGCTTCAGCGAATTTCTTCGCAAAGTCCAGATCAGGCGTACCGGTTTCGCACCACACCAAGTCTGCGTAATGGGCATAAGCGTTGGCGCGAGCCACTGCTTGGTCCATTCCCTTGCGGGTTTTGTAGAAACCCTCAGAAGTGCGCTCGCCTGTCAGGAAAGGCTTGTCGATTTCGTCGTAATCAGAGGTCAGCAGGTCAGCGGCCTCTGCGTCGGTTCGAGCGATAACAAGCGTAGGCACGCCGCAAACATCCGCTGCCATACGAGCGGCTATCAGTTTCTGGCAAGCCTCTCGTGTAGGCAACAGTACCTTGCCGCCCATATGACCGCACTTCTTCACAGAAGCCAACTGATCTTCCCAATGCACAGCGCCAGCGCCCGCTTTGATCATGGACTTCATCAGTTCAAAAGCATTGAGCACACCACCAAAGCCTGCTTCGGCATCAGCCACTATTGGGGCGAAATAGTCGATGTAACCCTCGTCACCAGCATCAATACCTTTGGAGTGTTGGATTTCATCGGCACGACGAAAGGTATTGTTGATCGTCTCAACAACCTTGGGCACCGAGTCCACCGGGTAGAGCGACTGGTCCGGGTACATGCTTGAATAGGTGTTGTTGTCAGCAGCCACCTGCCAACCCGACAGGTAGATGGCTTTCACACCCGCCTTGACCTGCTGCATGGCTTGACCACCGGTAAGCGCGCCCAGAGTGTTGACGTAAGGCTCCGTATGCAGCAAGTCCCAAAGCTTTTCTGAACCCCGGCGGGCCAGGGTGTATTCAATCGGGAATGATCCACGCAAACGCACCACATCCGCAGCGCTGTAGCCGCGCTTGATGCCTTTCCAGCGCGGATTGGTGGCCCAGTCGTTCTCCATTGCTGCTATCTGCTGTTCGCGGCTGAGCTGTTCGATGATGTTTGGCATGTTTAACTCCTAAAGTGATTGAGAAAGGTCGGACGACAGATTTGTGGTGTCTCGTCAACCGATGCATCAATCATAGTCTTATACAAGACTAAACTTCTATCTTATGTCTTATATAAGAGTTAAATTTAGATCAATAAATTCAACAACTTAGAGTATTTTTCCGTATTACAAAATATAAATTCTCAATCTGACAACAATCAATGAAAAACCAAAGTCTTATATTTCTTAATATGAAACAACTTTTTACAAAATTTCAGATGGATGGAATAAAAAGATGTGCAAAACTTTTGAAGAAACAGCAAACAATGGGCCCTTTAGAACGAGACATAAATAGATGTCATCCGCACAAGAGAGGCAGGGCTGCGGATCAAGTGCGTCTACACGAGGGAAAACAACAGGACCTCAAAAATAAAAAAACAACATTCAAGAGTGAAATAAACCGCTTTTTTCTTTGAAATCACTATTTTCTCCAGTAGCATCCGCATCACTGGGGAAGAAGCAGATCTTCACTGGTGATTAATCAACTTCTAGAAGGACAATCAATCATGGCAACTGCAAAGAAAGCACCGGCAAAAAAGGCTCCCGCCAAGAAGGCAGCTCCGGCAAAGAAAGTAGTAGCAACCAAGAAAGCAGCACCAGCCAAAAAGGCCCCTGCCAAGAAAGCCGCTCCAGCTAAAAAAGTAGCTGCTAAAAAAGCGCCGGTTAAAAAGGCTGCAGCTAAAAAAGCCCCCGCTAAAAAACGCACGCCGAACGCTGCGTTCATGAAAGCTTTGACCCCTAGCCCTGCTTTGGCAGCGGTGGTGGGTTCCTCACCATTGGCCCGCACCGAAGTGGTAAGCCAACTGTGGAAATACATCAAGAAAAACAAGCTTCAGGACTCAGTGAACAAGCGCATGATCAACGCAGATACCAAGTTGAAAGAAGTTTTCAACAAAGCACAAGTGTCGATGTTTGAGATGGCTGGCCTGATTGGCAAGCACCTCAAATAAGAGTGACTTGTTGCGGTTTATCCGCTTATGCAAAAGGCCGGTTAATACCGGCCTTTTTTATTTTTCAACTCAACAAATGAAGCGAATGCAAGCAGTTAAATGTCATGGATGGCCGTCATTGCGTGCTTGCCCTGGAGGCCAGGGCTTGATCTCTGATCCCTGCCAGTGTGGTTCGGGTCGTAATGACCTCTGGGTCCAAGATAACCTCGATCAGGGTTCCATTGCTGCGTGCCATGGCGGCCAAGAATTCAGGCTCAAACTCTTCGGTGCAAGTAATTTTTACCCCGGCATAGCCATAGGCTCGCGCCAAAGCGGCAAAATCAGGGTTTTCTAAATGCGAGCCACTGATGTGGCGCGGGAAGTCTCGCTCTTGATGCATTCGGATCGTGCCGTACATGCTGTTATTCAGAAGAACAATGATGGTCTTGGCACCAAACTGGGTTGCAGTGGCTAGCTCTTGTCCATTCATTAAAAAATCACCATCCCCCGCAATAGTGAAGACAGTGCGCCCGGTGGTGATGGCGGCAGCAATTCCGGCAGGAACACCATAGCCCATGGCACCGTTGGTAGGTGCAAGCTGGGTTTTAAAACCTTTGGCAAGACCATGATGCTTGAAGAAACGGTGAATCCAACTGGCAAAGTTTCCAGCACCATTGGTCAGCACAGCATCAGGCGGTAATTGCTTTTGCAAGCAAGCCACCAAAGCAGGCAGATCCATGTTCCCGGGCAGTGCTTGCGGCTCCAGATTAATCAGGTAGTCAGCATGACACCCTTGAGACCAGGCTTCCCAAGACACACGGGTCGGGGCAGAGAGAACCTCGAGCGACCTGGCCGCTGCATTCATGGTGGCGTTAATGGCAAGGTCTGCCTGGTACACGCGGTTAAGCTCTTCAGAGCTGGAATGAATATGCACGAGTTTTTGCTTGGAGCGGGGTGGCTGTAGGAGGGTGTAGCCACTGGTGGTCATCTCACCCAAGCGCGGGCCGATGGCAATGATCAGGTCACTTTCTTTGAGTCTGACTGCCAACCTGGGGTTGATGGCAATGCCCACATCGCCCGCGTAAAGCGGGTGGTGGTTATCAAATGTGTCCTGAAATCGAAAAGCATTGGCTACCGGCAGTTTCCAGTTTTCAGCGAAGCGCTGCAGGGCCTGCGCGGCCTGCGATGTCCAACCCCCACCGCCTGCAATAACCAGCGGGCGCTCTGAATTAAGGAGCATCTCACGGAGGTTTCGCAGGGATCCGGGGTCACTCCAGGCTTCAATCGAATCAACCCGAGGCAAGGGTGAAACATCTACTTCTTGCGTCAACATGTCTTCTGGCAACACCAGCACCACTGGGCCTGGACGGCCGTTCATGGCCATGGCAAAGGCGCGGGAGATGTACTCGGGAATCCGACGGGGATCGTCAATACGCTCGACGCGTTTGGCCATACCTTTGGTGCTTGGGCCGAAGAAGGCACAGTAATCGAGCTCTTGAAAGGCCTCGCGGTCACGCGTATCGCTGGCCACATCGCCGACAAACAGCACCATGGGGGTGGAGTCTTGAAATGCGGTGTGTACGCCTATGGATGCATTGGTGGCGCCGGGAGCGCGCGTAACAAAGCAGACACCAGGTCGACCGGTGAGCTTGCCAACCGCTTCAGCCATATAGGCCGCCCCACCCTCTTGTCGGTTAGTCACGAACCGAATTTGATCTCGATAAGCATGAAAACCATCAAGCACCGCAAGGTAGCTTTCCCCTGGAACACCAAAGGCGTGTGTGACGCCCTGCTCGATCAAACATTGAACAATCAGGTGTCCGGCAATTTGCTGGCTCATGCATTCATCTCCTGTTCGGGTGAACAATGTGAACTGTCTCTGGATACGACCTTGAAGACCAAGGGTTGTCGCTTAATATAAAAAACCCCGCTATTTTTTTAATAGCGGGGTTTCCAATAGCCATAAGGCTTAATCTGGTGGGACGTGCGGGGGTCGAACCCACGACAAACGGATTAAAAGTCCGCTGCTCTACCAACTGAGCTAACGTCCCATCAAGGAAGTTAAAAGATAACCTTAAAAAATCCTAAGCCTCAAATTATATCGTTGTTTTTTTGGATTCCTGATCTAGCGTCTGAAATTTGGTTCAACACCCACCCTGTTGCACACTGTCCGAATGTTGCTGTTACTGACACCAGCGATCCGTAGCCACTGCAATTGAGCGAACCATCTCCATCGACCATGCAAGAGGCGTCCGGATCGCTAACAGGTTCACGGCTAAAGACACAGGGCACCCCTATTTTTTTACCCTCCCTGGCTGCTGCATGATCGTGCCTGAGCTTGTTGCGAAGCTTGGCTAATAAGGGATCATGCGTAACCTTTGACAAGTCATCTATTCCAACCAAATGCGCTTGGCGCTTTCCACCAGCTGCACCAGCAGATATAAAAATCGTCTTGCTTTTCATGGCCCATGCTGCCAGCGTCACTTTGGCCTTGACCTGATCACAAGCATCAATAATGGCGGTGACGTCAGGTGGCAACAGGGCAGGCCAGTTGTCTGAGTCTACAAACTCCTCAATGCAGTTCACCGAACAAAACGGGTTGATCAGGGCAACACGATCACGCATTGCCAGTACTTTTGCTTGACCGAGTGTGGTATCTAGCGCCTGGATCTGGCGATTAATATTGGACTCAGAGACATGATCCAGGTCAATCAGTGTCAGCCGTCCCACCCCTGAGCGCGCCAGAGCTTCAACGGCCCAGGAACCCACACCACCAACTCCGACAACGGCCACATGAGAGGCCCGGATTTTTTGGGCGCCTGCAACACCAAACAGGCGATCAATACCTCCAAACCGGCGTTGAGCATCCATGCTTCACGTCATGCGGTCAAGCCGCCACATCTGGTATTTGAATGCCAGGAATGCACCAGCCAGAATGGCGAAGAATGCAATAAAACTATTAAGACCCAGGGCAGACAACCCAGTCAGGCCCTGCCCAACGGTACAACCCATGGCGGTTACACCACCTACTCCCATCAGCACTGCACCGACCAGGTGATTGGCAACGTCTTCGGTACTGCCAAAACCTTCCCAGCGGAAAGTCCGGCCCATGAGTGAAGAGATTGTTGATCCAAGAATCACACCCACAACAGAAACAATGCCAACCGTCAGTACCTTGCTCTTGTCGCTGAAAAGAATCAGCCAGTCCAGCAAATAGGCAACCGGAGCAACAAAACTCAAGGCTTCGGCCCTGCCGGAGTTTGTAGCCACATAAACGGCATCGAGCGTGACGGGATGCTCTTCGACAAACCCCACATGACCGCTAAGCCACCACATGGCCACAATGATGCTGCCAATACCCAAGCCAGACAACAGATTGTCAAACCGGCAAAACTCTTTCCCAACCAGCGCCCACACAACCAGTCCTCCACCCAAGCCGAGACCCCACACCAATGCAGCCTGCTTGACCTCAATCCCGATGAACTGGGCCGTCATAAAAGACAAATTG
>JBILKC010000112.1:0-8270 GCA_044376885.1 Hylemonella sp.
ATCCACCACACACAGCTTGCGATGCAGGCGCCGCCATCTTCTGGGAATCAACAGTCCGAGCCGGCCCATCGGCGAAAAGATATGCCAGTGCACGCCTGCCTCCCCCAGTCGGAGCTTCCAGCCTGCGGGCAAGTCTGGCGTGCCTACACCGTCCAGAACCAGATAGACGGAAATGCCTCGGCGGGCTGCACCGACCAGAGCCTCGATCATCTGCGCCCCAACCGCGTCATCATTGAAAATATAGGACTCAAATCGGACCTCATGTTCAGCGCCGTTGATCGCGTTGAGAAGCTCCGGAAACAGACCTTGTCCCCCATGGAGTAATTTGACACGATGTCCCGGTCGCAAAGCGAATCCAGCCAGGATCATGAAGGAGGAAGGCCGAATTCTGCAATCATGGGCAGGTGATCGGACATACGCCACCAGATGCGTCCGTGGGGAACATGAATATTCAGGGGTTTAAGGCCACGGGCATAAATATAGTCCAGCTGCACCAAAGGTAACCGGGCCGGAAAAGTAGGATGCTGAAAAGGCTGGCAGGCCTCCAGTTTCATGTCGGTCAAGACCCGGTTGAGCGTAAGACCCCAATCGTTGAAATCACCCGCAACGATCAATGGTGCATTGGCGGGGATTTCACGCACCACAAAGCGCTGCAATTGGAGCACCTGACGCATGCGGCTGGCACGAAACAGGCCTAAGTGCAACACGACCACATGCACACTGACGCCGTGTACCATCACCTCGCCATGCAACAAGCCCCGTTGCTCGAATCGGTGATCAGACATGTCCTCATGCTGATGGCTCACCACCGGCCAACGCGACAACATGGCATTGCCATGCTCGCCATGCCGGGTCACGGCATTGGTACGGTAAATCGCCTCATATCCCTCTGGGGCCAGAAAATCAGCTTGTGCAAGCACTGGCCAACGGTTGAAAAATAGTGCTTCTCGCCGGTGCACTTTACGTACCTCCTGCAAACACACAATATCCGCGTCCATCTGTTCAACAGCATGCCCCAGGTTGTGAATCTCAAGGCGACGGCGCATACCGATTCCCTGAACACCCTTGTGGATGTTGTAAGTGGCCACGCGGATGACATGCATAAGGTCAATTTTTCTTGAAAAAATGTGACAGCAAAAGACAGGCCTCGCTATTGGAAGGTGAATAGCACCTGTCGGCAGCTTCACGCCAGGGATACCAAGCGTATTCGGTGTGCTCCTTGGGGCTGAGTATGACAGGCGTGCTTATTGGAACTTGAAGGCTGAATAAGTGCTCGGTATTGCTTGTGACGTCCGGTGGGTATCGGTGCCTCCATCCCGGATAAATATCATAGACATTCTCCAGGTGCCAATCTTGCAAATGGGCTGCAAGTGTGGAGCCAGGAGAGCAGTCAATGCCGGTTTCCTCAAAAACCTCCCGTTGCGCCGTTTCGCGAAAAGTTTCGGTCAAGGTGTCTTTACTGCCTGTGACTGATTGCCAGAAATCGACAGCATCCGCTCGTTTGATCAGCAAAATACGCAGATCAGGTGTATGAATGACCACCAGAACAGATAGTGGAATCTTATAAGTTACCCGTGATGACAAGCTGCAAGCTCCTCTGTGCGAAAGTCACAGGTAATCGGTTTGCCATACGCTCTTCTCTCCAATCAAAATGGAAACCTGCTGGTTATCCATATTGATTCTGTCCTAAAGGAAATCATGCAGGCTTGGCAGCCTCGTGTTTGCGCAGGCGGATATGCAACTCCCGTAGCTGCTTTTCATCCACCGCAGACGGAGCTTGTGTCAGCAGGCACTGCGCACGCTGAGTTTTGGGGAACGCAATGACATCACGAATCGATTCAGCACCGGTCATGAGTGTGACGATGCGGTCCAGGCCAAATGCCAGCCCACCATGAGGTGGCGCGCCATACTGCAAGGCATCAAGCAAGAAGCCGAACTTGAGTTGGGCCTCCTCGGGAGTGATATTGAGAGCGTCAAACACTTTTTGCTGGACGTCAGCTCGGTGAATCCGCACTGAACCACCGCCCATTTCCCAGCCGTTAAGAACCATGTCGTAGCCCTTGGAGATGCACTTCTCGGGATCAGTGACCATCATGTCTTCATGGCCGTCTTTCGGGGCCGTGAAAGGATGATGGGTTGCAGTGTAGCGCTGAGCCTCGTCATCAAACTCGAACATGGGGAAGTCAACAACCCACATGGGTCGCCAGCCGGCTTCAAACAAACCACTCAAGCGCCCAAATTCGCTGTGACCAATCTTGATGCGCAGAGCACCTATGGCGTCGTTGACAACCTTGGCTTTGTCCGCACCAAAGAAAATCAAATCTCCATTTTGTGCGCCAGTTCGCTCCAGCACTGCGTTGAGCGCCTTGTCATGAATGTTTTTAACAATGGGCGACTGCAAACCATCACGCCCTTTGGACAGGTCGTTTACCCGAATGTACGCCAGGCCCTTGGCACCATAAATCTTGACGAACTCGGTATAGGCGTCAATTTCTCCACGGCTGATACCTGCACCTTCTATGGAACCACCGGGAATACGCAAGGCAACCACTCGGCCGTTTTTCAAAGTGGCTGCGGCGGAAAAAACCTTGAAATCAACATCAACCATCACGTCGGTAATTTCAGCAAACGTGAGTTTCACGCGCAAATCTGGCTTGTCCGAGCCATAAATGTGCATGGCTTGTGCATAAGTCATCACCGGAAATTCACCGAGGTCCACAGCGATGGTGTTCTTGAAAACTGTCGTGATCATGCCCTGGAACATGGCACGGATTTCTTCTTCGTCCAGGAATGAGGTCTCAATATCAATCTGTGTGAACTCGGGTTGGCGGTCGGCACGCAGATCTTCATCACGGAAGCACTTGGTAATCTGGTAGTAACGGTCGTAGCCGGACACCATCAGCAACTGCTTGAAAAGTTGCGGACTTTGCGGCAGCGCAAAGAACATGCCGTCATGAACACGACTGGGCACCAGATAGTCACGTGCACCCTCCGGAGTGGACTTGGTCAGCATGGGGGTTTCAATGTCTATAAAGCCATTGGCGTCCAGAAACTTGCGCACTTCCATGGACACCTTGTAGCGCAACATCAAGTTGTTTTGCATGTAGGGCCGTCTCAGGTCGAGAACACGATGAGTTAACCGGGTGGTTTCCGAGAGATTGTCGTCATCAAGCTGGAACGGGGGCGTTACCGATGGGTTAAGTACCAGCAATTCATGACACAGCACTTCAACCTTACCGCTTTTCAACCCGTCATTGACAGTTCCATCCGGACGGGCGCGCACCAGGCCTTTGATTTGAATGCAGAACTCATTACGCAGATCTTCAGCCGTGCTAAACATCTGGGCGCGATCCGGGTCGCACACCACTTGCACATATCCCTCACGATCGCGCAGATCGATGAAAATCACGCCCCCATGATCGCGTCGGCGGTTCACCCAGCCGCACAGGCTGACGGTTTGACCGATCAGAGCTTCAGTAACAAGACCACAGTAGTGGGAACGCATTGCCATAACGGTTTTCTTTCAACGATTCGAGGGATTTTGAGGATTGATCTGGGGATTCTTGGGTCCGCCGGGCACGATCACACCCATCGAAATCACGTAGGTCAAAGCCTCATCCACACTGATGTCGAGCTCAATACAGTCACTTTTCTTCAATATGACAAAGTACCCCCCCGTCGGGTTCGGGGTTGTGGGGACATACACACTTAGGTATTCTCCGTGGAGGTGGTCGAGCAGGCGTCCACTGGGCGAACCCGTCAGAAATGCGATAGTCCACACCCCTTCACGAGGCCATTGGATCAACAAAGCCTTGCGAAAGGCATTCCCTTTTTCGGAAAACAGGGTATCAGAGACCTGCTTGACGCCACTGTAAATGGACCGAACAACAGGTATACGATGCAGCAAGGCATGCCACCAGTTGACAAGGCGGTTACCGATAATGTTGGATGCCAATGCACCAATACTCAAAAGGACCACAAAAGCAAAAATAACGCCCAGACCGGGTATGTGCAAGCCCAAAAACTGGTCAGGTTGCCATGAAATTGGGAGGATTTTCAGGGTTTTGTCAAGAGTTGTAATGACCCAATCCAAGACCCAGAGGGTGATGATCAGCGGGGCCAGTACCAGTAAGCCGGCGAACAACCATTTACGAAGCGAAGTCATTCGATTCCTCAGGACGCAGGTGTTGTCATGACCGATGGGGCAGGTGAGGCAGATGAACTCGCATCCGTTTTAACTGATGCCTCTACCGATTTCGTGTCCGATGCATTTCCCTCTTTAACAGAAGTACTTTCAGCCGGTGGCACGCTGGATGAACCGCCCTTGAAATCGGTGGCATACCAACCGGAACCCTTGAGTTGAAAACCCGCAGCTGTCAGTTGCTTGGTAAAGGTTTCAGAACCGCAGGCAGGACATAAAGTTAGCAGGGGGTCAGAGATTTTCTGCAAAACGTCCTTGGCTAGGCCGCAGGAATCACATTTGTATGCGTAAATTGGCATGGCACGGAAGGTTGTTAAGAGCAAAGCCTTGAATTATAGGCTTTCATGTGCTTTTCAACGCTTAGCTCCTCTCAGGCAAGTCCTGACAGCTTGTGGTGGGCAGCCTGCGTATTCTCAATCGCTTGATGCCCAAGGGAACCCGCCAGCATGCCCACCAGGGAAGCCAAAATGCCCGCCAACTGTCCTGGAAACTCAAGTCCTGCAGGTGTAACCAGAAAAACAACCCACGTCAGCAAGCCCATCACGATCGAGAAAATCGCACCCTGTGTGGTGGCCTTCTTCCAGTAAAGACCAAACACCAGCGGAACAAATGCACCTACAAGAGTGACCTGGTAAGCACCGGAGACCATTTCATAAATCGGAGTTCCCTGCATCAGGATGGCGTAGGCCAGAACCAAGGCACTGAACACCAGCACCGTGATGCGCATGGTTTTCAGCTCTTGTCGGTCGCTGATCCGGGGGTTGAACTGGCGCCAGATATTCTCAACAAATGTGACACTGGGGGCCAACAAGGTAGCCGAGGCAGTGGATTTAATGGCTGAGAGCAAGGCTCCAAAAAAAAGCACCTGCATGACAAACGGCATTCTTTCAAGCACCAGCGTTGGCAAGACCTTTTGCGGATCATCTTGCAGCAACTCAGCGGTGCGCTCAGGCATGATGATGAGTGCGCTAACCACCAGAAACATGGGAACAAACGCAAACAGAATGTAAAAAATACCACCCAGAATCGGACCCCGGGTCGAAGCCTTTACGCTGTTAGCCGACATCACCCGTTGAAAAACGTCCTGCTGCGGAATAGATCCCAGCATGATGGTGATGGCTGCAGCGAGGAAGAAAAGCATGTCCTTGAGGCTTGGCTCCGGCCAGAACTTGAACATATCCCGGCTGATAGCCAGGCTGACAACCTTGTCAGCACCACCCGCCATGCCGCTGGCAAAAATAGCCAAGACTGAAAGGCCAAACACCAGAATAATCATCTGGAAAAAATCGGTAATAGCCACCGACCACATACCGCCAAAGAGGGTGTACGCCAAGATAGACACAACACCAATGACCATGCCTACAGAAATTGAGATAGCACCACCGGACAGCACGTTAAAAACCAGGCCTAAGGCTGTGACCTGTGCCGAGACCCAGCCCAGGTAGCTCAACATAATGATCAGGGAACAGACCACCTCAACCTTGCGTCCATAGCGCTCCCGGTAATAGTCGCTGATGGTGAGTAAGGTCATTCGGTAAAGCTTGCCAGCGAAAAAAAGCCCGACCAGAATCAGGCAACTGCCAGCACCGAAAGGGTCTTCAACCACACTTCCCAGACCGCCATTGACAAACTTGGCGGGGATGCCCAGCACCGTCTCCGAGCCGAACCATGTTGCAAACGTGGTGGTGACGATCATGATCAAGGGCAGCTTGCGACCGGCGATGGCAAAGTCAGCGGAGTTCTTGACCCGCTTGGCAGCAAACAAGCCAATCGCGATGGTGATTAGCAAATAAACAATGACCAGTGTCAGCAGCACCTTGAACTCCTTTTTATCCCGTCAATAAAGAGTTAACTTCCCAAACTAAAAAATTTTGACGCGCGCCATCAATTGCATCAAGACCAGCCCCAATACAAAACCCAGGAAACCATAAATCAGGCATTGCAGCAGGCGATTGGTTCGCCGTTGTTCAGCCAGCAGCTCCTGGAGTTCCCCGCGATCGCGGGCAGGTGGCTGTTTCAGGTAGTCGTGGAGCAGGCGTGGCAATTCAGGCAACATCTTGGCGTATCTGGGAGCCTGATCCTTGAGTTGCTCAAAGAGCTTTTTCGGCCCGACCTGCTCAATCATCCATTTTTCCAAAAACGGCTTGGCCGTGCTCCAAAGATCAAGATCGGGATCCAGATCACGACCCAGACCTTCAATGTTGAGCAAAGTTTTTTGCAGCAACACCAGTTGCGGTTGAATTTCCACTTCAAAACGGCGTGAGGTCTGGAACAAACGCATGAGAACCATGCCCAATGAAATTTCTTTCAGGGGACGGTCAAAGTAAGGCTCGCAGACGGCGCGGATGGCACCTTCAAGTTCGTCAACACGGGTTTTCGCCGGTACCCAGCCTGACTCGATGTGCAACTCGGCCACACGTTTGTAATCGCGACGAAAGAACGCTGAGAAGTTTTGCGCAAGGTACTCCTTGTCTGACTCCGTGAGCGTGCCGACAATGCCGAAATCAAGCGAAATGTAGCGCCCGAAGGTGGCCGGATCCAGGCTGACCTGAATATTTCCTGGATGCATGTCGGCATGAAAAAAACCATCCCGGAACACCTGGGTAAAAAACAGTGTCACACCATCACGCGCCAGCTTGGGAATGTCGACTCCAGCATCACGCAAGCGCTGTGTCTGGCTGATGGGAATGCCATGCATGCGCTCCATGACGATCACATCGGGCATGCAGTAATCCCAGAACATTTCAGGAATCAATACCAGATTGAGTCCAGCCATGTTGCGGCGCAGTTGTGCAGCGCTGGAGGCTTCACGCACGAGATCTAGCTCGTCATGCAGGTACTTGTCAAACTCGGCTACCACTTCGCGTGGCTTGAGTCGCTTGCCGTCGCTGGACAAACTGCCCACCCAGCCGGCCATCATTCGCATCAGGCGCAGGTCTTTCTCAATAGCTATCTGCATGCCAGGGCGCAATACCTTAACTGCCACCTCGCGCTCAACACCTTGACGGTCGCGTATCTTGGCAAAATGAACCTGTGCAATCGAAGCGCTGGCTACCGGTTCACGGTCAAACTCTGTAAAGATCTCGCCCACAGGTTTGCGAAATGCACGCTCAATGCTGGCCACTGCCACTTCGGAGCTGAATGGTGGCACCCGGTCTTGCAAGAGCGCGAGTTCGTTGGCGATATCGACCGGCATGAGGTCTCGACGGGTTGAGAGAACCTGGCCAAATTTCACAAAAATGGGACCGAGCCGCTCAAGCGCTTCGCGCAATCGCTGGCCACGCGGCGCTTGCAGGTTTCGCCCCAGCGAGACAATCCGTGCAATTACCCGCAGCCAAGGCTTTTGAAAACTGGTCAGAAACAGCTCATCCAGGCCGTAACGAAGAACGATCCACACGATAAAAAAGCTGCGGAAAATCCGCCTCATGACGGAACCACATCCGTTCTTGCATCAAGACGCATGGACACAAACTCTCGCAATTCCTGCGCTAAGCGCCGCGAGGCCCGACACAAGGTGTGGGCAGCTACATCCCCTACTATGCGCGACAGGTCTTCTTCAATATCCCAACGAACATGATCAACCAGCCAATTGACCTCGGCAGCCAGTTGAACATCGCCATGAATGCGCACCGCAGGCTTGACACCGCGCAATACGCCCTTGATCAGGGTAAACGGTGACTCTTCGGTGATTGAAAGTGTCAAATCCACTGCTGCATCCGGAGGTGCACAGTCCAGCAAGCCAGCTGGGGTGGCAACCCATTTGAGTGATAAGTGCCGCCACTGGAACAACACAACGCGACCTTTTTGCCTGGCAAGCCGTGCCGTGGCCTCTTGTTCCTGCCGCAGAATATGGTTGAGAAGCAGCACGATCCGACGTTGTATTTCTTCAAGCGCCCAGGTGGGCGGGGGAAATTGCGGCAGCTGCTTGCTGAGGTTCTGGAATACCTGCTCGAGAAATAAAAAAGGGGGCTGTGTTGTCATAGCCCCCGATTATTCCCCGAAATGATCCTACGATCTTATTGCAGGGCTTGAACTCCTGCTACCAGCCAGCCACTGTTGCCGCCCTTGG
>JBILKC010000113.1:0-8165 GCA_044376885.1 Hylemonella sp.
GTGTGGGCCACGCTTGCGGGCGTTTTGCTTGCCAGCTTCATGCTGGTGCTTACCACCAAGGGTACTTTGCGGGCCATGGCGTTGGGGCGTCAGAACGTTTCGGTGACCACCTCCCAGTTTCTCAATGACATGGTGCCCAATGGCGTCATAGCGCTCAAATTTGCCTGGGACAGCCGGCGTGACTCTCAGAACCTGCAAGACCCATTGCTTGGCCTCAAGCGTTTGGGCTTTCAGTCGCCCGCGGAGGCAGCCCGGGTGCTCGACATCGCCGTGACCGACCCTGATTCGCTGATGCGAAGCCTGGTTTACCAGGCCAGAAGCAAGGACGCGGCATTGCCAGCCGGCCCTCAGTCTGACAATCCCAAGCCTGCAAAAAACCTGTTGTTCTTCCTGATGGAGTCCTGGAGCGCCGAGCCATTTCGTTACCACGCGCCAGACTTTGATGTTCTGGGCCGCCTGGCGCCGACCATGAGCCAAGCCTGCCATTTCTCCAACTTTGATTCGGCCCAGCCCGGCACGCACCCTTCGCTGGAGGCCATTCTGTTCTCCACCCCGATCACGCCTTTGACCCTGGGTCCCCAAGGTAAAAGGCCGATTCCGTGGTCAGTTCCCTTGCTGCTCAAGCAAGCCGGATATCACACCTTGTTTGTGACATCGGCCCGTTCTGGCTGGCGGGACCTGGACCGTGTGCTCAAGACCCAGGGCTTTGATGAGGTCGTCGATGCGAACACCCTCAAAACGGCCTACCCGCAAGCCTCACTCGGTATCTGGGGGGTATGGGACAGCTATGTTTTCCAGTATTTGTCCGAGCGGCTGAAAAAAACGCAAAACGTATCCAATTCCTCGGGGGCAGCAGGGTCTGGCAAGCCGCTGTTTGTGTTTGTTCTCACCTCTACCAACCACCCGCCCTATGACCTGCCGGCAGACTACCAGCGCAAAGTGCGCAATATGGACAAATGGGGAGGTGAACGCAATTCCGACACGTTGATACCCAACCTGGACTCTTACCATTACGCCACCGACTTGCTGGGCGGTTTTATTCAGGAGTTACAACAAGGCCCCCTGCATACACGCACGTTGGTTGCAGCAACTGGCGACCACAATGTACGCAGCTTCGGCTTGTACGCCACCCCCGAGCGGCGGTATTTGCTCAGCCAGGTGCCGTTTGTTGTTTGGGGGGATGGACTTGACTGCGGCGTGCAGCGTACCCTGCCAGCGAGTCACCGAGACATGTTCCCCACCTTGTTTCCGCTGTTGGGTTCAGCAGCTGGTTCGATATCCGGCTACGTCAACACCGGGCGTAACCTGCTGCTGGACCCCACGCGACAACCCAACACTGCCTTGAACGCCCCACGGTCGCTCACCTACCACGGCACTGCACGCAATGCCAAAGGCAGTTGGACCTTGGGTGATGCCGCCTCGTTTGTCTGCTCCCCTGGCCTGGATAAAGCTGACCCGGCTTGCCACTTTGATGCACTTGAAGACGCGCAGGAGCGGGCGCGACTGGGGCTGCTGGACTGGCATGTCCGTACCAGTCTGAAATAACCCTGAGGCGTCAGCTTGGATGAAGCCTGCAGGCTCACAATAAAGTCATGACCCAACACCTGGATGATCTGTTCGCCCACAACCGCGCCTGGGCTGCGCAAATGGAGCAGGACCGCCCGGGCTTTTTCACCAGCTTGCGCGTACAGCAAAAACCGCGCTATATGTGGATAGGTTGCTCCGACAGCCGCGTTCCTGCCAACCAGATCACCGGGTTGGAGCCGGGCGAGGTGTTTGTACATCGCAACGTGGGCAACGTGGTGGTGCACTCGGATCTCAATGCCTTGTCCACCATTCAGTTTGCGGTGGAGATGCTCAAGGTGGGGCATGTCATGGTGGTGGGGCATTACGGGTGCTCTGGCGTTCAGGCTGCGCTTGATGGCGTGCGCATTGGTCTGGCGGATAACTGGTTGCGTCATATCCAGGATGTGCGTGACCGGCATCGTGCCTTGCTCGATGACTTGCCCGAGACGGCACGTTACGACGCACTGGTAGAACTCAACGCCATTGAGCAGGTGGTCAATGTAGCGCAAAGCACCGTGGTACAGGATGCCTGGGGACGTGGCCAGCCGCTCACACTGCATGGCTGGGTCTACGGCGTGCATGATGGTCTGCTCAAGAACCTGAGCATGACCGTCGCGGCCGCAGACCATTTGGAAGCCTGTTATAAAGCGGCAATCAAGTCTGTATCCAATATGCAAAGAGAGTAGATTGCTACTCATTCAATAGCAATCAAAACTCACAACATCTTCAGGAGCCCGCATGGTCGACCCTATCGTGATTGTCAGTGCCGCCCGTACACCCATGGGCAGTTTTCAGGGTGATTTTTCTACGCTGGCGGCACACGATCTGGGTGGCGCTGCCATCAAGGCGGCCCTCCAACGCGCCTCAGAGGGTTCGCAATTGAAGCCCGAGTTGGTCACCGAGGTCATTTTTGGCAACTGCCTGATGGCCGGCCAAGGCCAGGCTCCGGCCCGCCAGGCCGCCTTCAAGGGCGGCTTGCCCAACAGCGCAGGTGCTGTGACCTTGAGCAAAATGTGTGGTTCGGGCATGCGGGCTGCCATGTTTGCCCACGACATGCTGGTCGCCGGCAGCCATGAGGTGCTGGTGGCGGGTGGCATGGAGAGCATGACCAATGCCCCCTACTTGCTGCCCAAAGCGCGTGGGGGCTATCGCATCGGTCACGATCGTATTTTTGACCACATGATGTTAGACGGCCTGGAAGACGCTTACGAGCCAGGCCGCTCCATGGGAACCTTTGGTGAAGACTGTGCGGCGAAATACAACTTTAGCCGCGCCGAGCAAGATGCTTTTGCTACCGCCAGCGTGCAGCGTGCCAAAGCCGCCACAGAATCTGGCGCGTTTGTATCTGAAATCACTCCGGTCACCGTGAAGGGTCGTTCGGGCGAGGTGCTGATCTCTATCGATGAAGGGCCTGGCAAGATCAAACTCGACAAAATTGCCTCGCTCAAACCCGCTTTTAAAAAAGACGGTACGGTCACTGCCGCCTCCAGTTCCTCCATCAATGATGGCGCAGCCGCTCTGGTCATGATGAAGGCAAGCACAGCAGCCAAGCTTGGCTGCACCCCTTTGGCGCGAATCGTTGCGCACGCCACCCACGCTCAGGAGCCCGAGTGGTTTGCCACTGCGCCTGTGGGTGCCAGCCGGAAGTTGCTCTCCAAGGCCGGCTGGGCTATTGGCGAGGTTGACCTGTGGGAAGTGAACGAGGCGTTTGCCGTGGTGCCCATGGCGCTCATGAAAGAGTTGGGCGTGGCCCATGACAAGGTCAATGTGAATGGCGGCGCCTGCGCATTGGGTCACCCCATCGGCGCATCCGGCGCGAGAATCATGGTCACACTGATCTACGCCCTGAAAGCGCGAGGCCTTCAAAAGGGCGTGGCCACTTTGTGCATCGGTGGCGGTGAGGCCACAGCCCTGGCCCTGGAATTAATGTGATTCGAAGGACGCGTTTATGAATATCCTGGTGGTTGGTGCTTCACGCGGTATCGGTCTGGAACTGGTGCGCCAAAGTCTGGCTGCTGGGCACAGGGTTGCGGCAACTGCGCGCTCTGCGCCCGGGCTTGCCATGCTGGCGGGTCTGGGGGTCAAGGCCATGGCGCTGGATGTGACCGAAGAATCGAGTTGCGCCGCCTTTGGCGCAGCCCTCGGTGGTGAGAAGTTTGATGAAGCCTGGTATGTCTCTGGCGTGTTATTGGGGCGGCTGGGCCCACCGAATGCACCGCCGCAGCTGGACTTTGATGCCGTCATGCACACCAATGTCCTGGGCGCCATGCGCCTGCTGCCCTTGATGGCCACTGCGCTGATGCCTGGTGGCAAGCTGGCCACACTGTCGTCGCATATGGGGTCTATTGGGCAGCGCAGCAACAACGCAGCATGGCTGTACCGTGCGTCCAAGGCGGCGGTTAACTCTGTGGTCAAGGACATGTCCCTGGACTTGCAGGGAAAAGCCGTATGTGTTGCCTTGCACCCGGGCTGGGTCAAAACCGACATGGGTGGCAGCGGGGCTGACCTGGATGTAGCCCGCAGCGTCTCTGACCTGCGCGCCACCGTGGCAGCGCTTACCCACGCCCACAATGGAGGCTTTTATAACCACGACGGCCAGCCCCTGGCTTGGTAACCCCACTTAACGGCAAGGATTGATATGGTGTTGTCTCCAGACCAGGAAATGGTGCGTGATGCCGTGCGTGACTTTGCACAAAAAGAACTTTGGCCCCACGCTGCCCAATGGGACAAGGACCACACCTTTCCCAAAGCCGCCCACCAGGGTCTGGCTGCGTTGGGGGCCTACGGTATTTGTGTGCCCGAGGAGCTGGGTGGCGCTGGCCTGGACTATCTGACGATGGCGCTGGTACTGGAGGAGGTTGCCGCCGGTGATGGCGGCACCAGCACGGTGATCAGTGTCACCAACTGCCCCGTCAATGCGATCTTGATGAAGTTCGGCAATGCGCAGCAAAAAAAACAGTGGCTGACACCGCTGGCACAGGGCAAGATGCTCGGCGCGTTTTGCCTGACCGAGCCGCATGTGGGCAGCGATGCCTCATCCCTGCGCACCACGGCAGAAAAATCAGGCGATGCGTACATCATCAATGGCGTCAAGCAATTCATTACCAGTGGCAAAAACGGCGATGTGGCCATCGTGATCGCCGTCACTGACAAGACCGCGGGCAAAAAAGGCATGAGTGCCTTTCTGGTTCCCACCAACACACCGGGTTATGTGGTCGCTCGCCTGGAAGACAAACTGGGCCAGCACAGCAGTGACACCGCGCAAATTAACCTTGACAACTGCCGCATTCCGGCAGAAAACCTGATTGGAAAAGAGGGTGAAGGTTATGGCATTGCTTTGGGGGGCCTGGAAGGCGGGCGCATCGGCATAGCAGCGCAAAGTGTGGGCATGGCGCGCAGCGCTCTGGAGGTGGCAATTGCCTATGCCAAAGACCGCGAGAGTTTTGGCACCTCCATCATGAATCACCAGTCGGTCGGCTTTAGGCTTGCTGATTGCGCTACCAATTTGGAAGCGGCCCGGCAACTCGTCTGGCATGCCGCCAGCCTGCGCGATGCCGGTCGGCCCTGCCTGAAAGAAGCCGCCATGGCCAAGCTGTTTGCCAGCGAAATGGCCGAACGGGTCTGCAGTGCCGCCATCCAGACGCTGGGCGGCTACGGCTATGTCAGCGATTTTCCGGTGGAGCGCATCTACCGTGATGTGCGTGTGTGCCAAATTTATGAGGGCACCAGCGACATCCAAAAAATCATCATCCAGCGCGCGCTGAGCTAAACCATTGCAGATCATGCCTTGCATCCCTGCCTAATTGAACCCTAGAGGTGTCTATGCCCATCACAAGAGGATACAAAACCCTTGTCAACGAAGCCATGAACCAGGTCAAGACCTACAGCGTGGCCGAGGTGTTGCCGCGCATCACGGACCCCAAGGTTCAGCTTGTGGATATTCGCGACATCCGTGAACTGGCTGAGGGCACCGTGGTGGGGGCTTTTCACGCACCGCGTGGGATGCTGGAATTTTGGGTAGACCCCGACTCGCCGTATCACAAGCTGATTTTTGCCGATGATTCCAAAGAGTTCATCCTGTTTTGTGGTGCCGGTTGGCGCAGCGCCCTGGCCACCAAAACCTTGCAAGACATGGGGATGAGCCAGGTGGCACATATCGATGGCGGCTGGGCTGAGTGGGTCAAGCAGGGTGGACCCACGGAAACGCTGGAACAACAAAGGGCGCGCCGCGCCGCCAAGGCTTAGGCTACAGGACTTCTGGGCAAGAAGGCCGCAAACCTCAGCAATTGACATGTACGCGCGGGAGTGACTTACACCGCTGTTCAGATGCCGAAGAAACCACCCCTTGTACGGGGATTGACCAGCTAGCTGCTGATCGTGGGGGTTTTCCCGGCCAGATCGGCAGGCGACATTTTTTTAAGTCCGAACGCAATGATCAACATCACCAGCATGGCCAAGGTCAAGGCCAGGTAGGCGTAGGCAAATCCTGTCAGCCCGTCACCCTCAAAGTCGGCAATAGCGCTGATGCAGGTGACAGCCAGCAACGTGCCCACTGCATTGAAGATATTGATCAGCCCCTGTGCCGTGCCGCGCAGGGCAGGCGGGGCCTCATCAATTGCAATCGAGCGCAGGGCACCGCTGACCACCACCCCCACGCCTACCCCCACCAGAACCGAGCCCACCACAAACGCGGTAAAGCCGGTCTGGGGCATTGCGCTTTGCAGATAGCCCAGCGTCAATAATCCGAACCCAAAAAGCACCATCCGGCGGGCACCCAGGCGGTTCAGCAGCCGCCCGGCAGCCATGGAGCCCACCATCGAGCAAAGCACCAGTGGAAGCAGTGCCAGCCCGGCGTGTTCAACGCTGACGCCATAGGCCAGTGTTGCCAGCGTCGTCAGAAATACGATGCCCCCCATGGAAAACCCCACGCCCAGCGTCAGGACGTAGACATAAGCCAACTGCCGGTTGGCAAACAGGTGTAGGGGAATGAGCGCCTGTGACTGTCGCTTTTCGATCAGAACCAAAGCAACCAACAATGCGGCACTGATCAAAAGGAACCAAGGCCACAACAGCATTCCGGTAGCCGAGTCCGGTAATCGCGTGATGGCTGAAACCAGGCAGATCAGGAACAGGATCGTCACCGCAATTCCGGGAATGTCCACCGGCCCAGGCGCTGCGGCAGTGCGCTGCTTGGGCAAACTGCGGGCACCCAAAACCAGCACGACCAGGGCGACCGGGATATTCACCAGAAACAGCCAGCGCCAGCCCAGCATGGACGTGATCAGGGAGGCCAGCGGCGGGCCGAGTACGAAGGCCATGCCGTGTGTGGCCCCAATCAGGCCCAGCACACGACCGCGACGCTCCTGCGTGAATACGTCGCCAATCACGGCGCTGGCTACTGGGGCAATGCCGCCTGCGCCCAGGCCCTGAATAGCACGGCTGCCTAACAGCAGGTCGAAGCTGGGGGCCACTGCAATGCACAGCGAGCCGATCGCGAACAGCGCCACACTGGCCAGATACACCGGGCGGCGTCCGTGACGGTCGCTCATATAGGCCATCAGCGCCGTGCTGCACATCGAACTGAGGGCGAACACGGTGGTGAGCAGACCCGCGGTTCGGTTGTCGATGCCAAAGGCCTCACGCAACGCAGGAAGTACCGGCCCCACGATGGCTGAATCGAGTGCCGCCATAAAAACGCCGACAAACAGAACCTGCACAAGGCGGCGCTGCGCCGCATCAGCAGCGGGCATGACGGCAGAAGCTTGGGGCTGAACCATTAAAGTGCTTGGGAAATCACGCGAAAAAAAGTCTGTAGTAAACGATTTTCATCCATGTTGACGATGCTCCTTGGGGTCTGTGATGAAGGCTCGATGCAAGTATCGCATTGAGTCTGGAGGTGCAGCGGTCAGCCGCCATCAAAAGATCCGGTCTGACCAGCCGGTCTTACACCCATTCGCTTCGATCCTTAGCCCTAGCCATTGGGGCAAGGTTAATGCGCGTGTCAATCTGGCATGATTTGTGACCTATTTTTTACATCGGATGCGCCAACATAATCATCGTCACAAGCACCGACAATCCAACACAGCCATCCAAACCATCTGGAAACCTGCCATGCCTATTCTGGAGACCAAGCTCAATGCACGTTCTGCCGATTTCACCGCCAATGCCGCTGCCATGCGTGCCTTGGTGGCTGACCTTAATGCGCAAATAGACAAGACCGCCCTGGGCGGCGGTGAACTTGCCCGCGCCAAGCACACGGGCCGGGGCAAGCTGCTGCCACGCGAGCGCGTCGCGATGTTGCTCGATCCAGGCTCACCTTTTCTGGAGCTCTCTCCCCTGGCTGCGCTGGGCCTGTACCCCGACCGCGACGGGTCTGACAGCGCACCTTGCGCCGGGTTGATCGCTGGTATTGGCCGCGTTAGCGGTGTGGAGTGCATGGTTGTGTGCAATGACGCCACAGTCAAGGGCGGCACCTACTATCCGATGACCGTCAAGAAGCATCTGCGAGCCCAAGAGGTGGCGCAGCAGAACAACCTCACTTGTATTTACCTGGTGGACTCGGGAGGTGCCAATCTGCCCAACCAGGACGAAGTATTCCC
>JBILKC010000114.1:0-8141 GCA_044376885.1 Hylemonella sp.
AACCCACTGCGCTGGAAACCATGCACCTGGAATACCAGCGGCTGCTGGCTGCCCACCCCGACTTGCCAGAACGCCTGCAAGCCCTGCCGGGCCGCGTGTTTAGCGGCAAAGTGCATTTGCAGCCGGATACACAGGCCGTTTTCTTCTGCTTTGCCTTGCCCGGCAAAGACAACACCGTAACTGCCCCGGTGCTAGAGTCCGATGCGTGGACCCTGGCTGCAGGCCGTACTGAATGGTTGCTGCTAGACCTGCAAAGCGGCAAAGTGCTTGACGATGCGGCCGCTATTGATGCCGTGATCCACTGCGAGCCCGAGACGCCAAGGCACTGCCACATTGCGCAAGCCACCTTGTCAGAGGCACGCGCCAAGGTGGAAAAGCACCTGAAAAACGGCTACATGCGCCAGGTGCAAGCACCCTTGGGCGTAGTGCCGCAGCTCATCGCCTGGATGGAATTAAATTGAGCCGACTCAGGTGTGTATATCGAAGTTACCAAGGTTTATCGTTGTTATCTGAAAAATAGATAACTTTTCTCCAGCATCTCTTTACCGCTAGACAAGACATCGAATGAACACCACGCCCATTGCCATAGAAACCGGTAGCGGCAACGTCTATGACGCCCTTGGTCTACCCGATGCCCAAGAAATGTTGGTCAAACCAGCCCGCCGCAAAACCAAAACCAGCGTTAGCGCAGGCAGTGGCCGCGTTAATGTTGTGTACGCCTGAAGTACAGGCTCTAATCAGGGAGAAAAAAACATGGTAATCCGCCAGCACACCGCGCTAAACCCCTTGGCCGACAAATTGCGCCAGGTTCACACCATTGCCCAGTTGATGCAGTACCTGCATGAAGAGCTTGGTTGGCCTGTAGACGTGGACGACTGGGAGGTCAATCTCTTTGACTGGCAACCTGAGGAAATCAACCTCAAGGCTGAACACGTCGTCAAGGTCAAGTCCATCAAACAGTTGCGCCCCCTGGTCAGCGGCCAGCCCTGGGGCATCTTCTTTGTGGAGTTCAACAAAGGTCGCCTGCCCATTACCGCACTGCGCCGCGTGCTCAATGGATTGGTGCCCAAAGGCCGTGCAGCCAGTGGTGGCCATCAGACCTGGGCTGCGCACGACCTGCTGTTTGTATCCAGCTTTGGCGAAAGCGACGCCCGTGAAATTGCGCTGGCTCACTTTACCGACGAGTCCGCTCAGGGCGACCTGCCCACCCTGCGCGTGTTGGGTTGGGACGATGATGACACCCCCATGCAAATGGGCTATGTGGCCCAAACCCTGCGCGACAAACTGCGCTGGCCGGCCAACCACCTTACGGCGGACGACCTGGCCAAATGGCGTGCGCAATGGTCCAGCGCCTTCTCTCTGGGCTATGGCCAGGTCATTAACGACGCCAAAACCCTCGCACTGGCTATGGCCGAGCTGGCCAAGCGCATTCGCAGGCGCGTTAACACCGTGCTGGTGCTGGAAAGCACCAGCGGCCACCTGCGCCAAATGCACAAGGCCTTTAAAGACAATTTGATTGCCGATTTGTCTGAAGACGCACTTGCAGATATGTTCGCGCAGACCATCACCTACGGCCTGTTCACCGCCCGCGCCAGTCGCAGCAGCGGCGCACTGGTGGCCGACAACCTGGCCGACATGGTGCCCAGCACCAACCCGTTCTTGAAAGAACTCCTGGGCAGCTTTTTAAGCGCCGCAGGCCGTTCCCGCAACCGTCAAAAGCGGGTGGACTTTGATGAACTGGGCATTAATGAAGTGGTCTCCGTGCTGCGCGAAGTGCCCATGGACGCCGTACTGCGCAGCTTCAACGCCAGCAAACCGGGTGACGACCCGGTGATTCACTTTTATGAAGATTTCCTCAAAGCCTACGACAAAGCCATGCGCGCCAAGCGTGGCGTGTTCTACACCCCCAGCCCGGTGGTGCAGTTCATCGTGCGAAGTGTCGATGAGATTCTGAGAACAGAATTCGGCCTTGAAGACGGCCTGGCCAGCACCATTACCTGGGGCGAATACCTAGCCCGTCAAAAAAGTACCGTTCCCCCTGAACCTGTCGAAGGTTCCATGCCCCGCCCGCCGCTGACTTTGCCCAAGTTCTGCACCGAAGCCACCCCCTTTGTGCAGGTGCTGGACCCCGCCACCGGCACGGGTACCTTTATCGTGGAGGTCATCACCCAAATCCACGCCTACATGCTGAAAAAGTGGGCCAAGCAAGGCAAGGTAACCAAAGCCCAATGGCAGCCACTGTGGGTGGACTACGTCAAGCGCCACCTGCTGCCGCGCTTGTACGCCTTCGAGCTGATGATGGCCCCGTATGCCATTGCCCACATGAAGATTGGCCTGAAGCTGGCTGAGACGGGTTACACCTTCCCAGAAGACGGGCCGCGTGTGAATGTGTTTTTGACCAATGCACTGGAGCCTGCGCACCCAGTGCAAGCGCATTTGGAATCCATGGCCCCCATGCTTGCACATGAGGCTAATGCCGCCAACCTGGCAAAGGAACAGTGCTGCTTTACTGTCATCGTTGGCAACCCACCCTATGCCGGGCACTCTGCAAACAACAATGTGCCTGGCATTGTGGCTGCGGTTCATGAATATAAGCGTGGCTACCCAGACTTGCAGAAGCCCGGACAAGGGAAGTGGCTGCAAAACGATTACGTCAAATTCATTCGGCTTTCCGAACTTCGCATATCGGCCAGCGGTGTCGGCGTGCTCGGTTTTATTACTGACAATTCCTATCTGGATAACCCAACCTTTAAGGGGATGCGCCACCATCTTCGCAAAAGTTTCTCATACATTCGCATCGTGGATTTGCATGGCAACAGCAAAAAGAAGGAAACGTCTCTAGATGGAACGAAAGATGAATCGGTATTCGGCATCATGCAGGGCACCGCGATTGGACTTTTCGTACATGGAGCAAGCTCGGCTAGCGACAAGTGTCTAGATATATTGGGGCTGGAAACTGTCAAGGCGGAGGCCATGTTGCGCATCTCTTTGCAGAAAGAAATATTGTCCCCGTTTGCACCAAATGAACCTTTCTGGCTATTTAAATCCCAGACGCAAGTGGGCCGAAATGACTATGAAAGTGGCTGGCCTTTGCCGCTTATTTTTTCGCCAAATGGTGATCCCGCACCTGGGATTGTCACGACGCAAGATGATTTCGCCATCTCTTGGACAGACAAGGACGCAATAGCAAAGGTTCAAGCTCTTTTGGCCTCCAATACCGAGAGAGAGGCACGAGAGCTATTCCAGCTTTGCACGCAGGACCAATGGAACTATGAAAACGCCAAATTAGCCTTAGGGGACGGCTCATGGAAGAAGAAAATTGTCCCTGTTCTTTATCGACCTTTCGATACGCGAGTTACGGTTTACGACAAGCATGTTGCAGTTCATCGCCGGGAGCGCGTGACCTCACATTTCCTTGCTGGCAAGAACCTTGGAATGTCTTGTACTCGGGCCATCGAAATACAAGGTAACTTTCAGCATGTGTTTTGCACTGCATATTTGACGCAACTTCACACTGTTTCGCTCAAGGAAATCAACTACCTATTTCCTGTGTGGAGGTATGTTTCGGCAAGTCGAGAGCCAAATCTGGCATCGCATTTTGTCGATGCCCTTGAATCCGTCCTTAATCTAACCCCCACCGACTACCGCCCCGAAGACTCCACCGCGCCACTGCACGCCGAGAAAATCTTTCACTACCTCTACGCCGTGCTGCACAGCCCGGCCTACCGTCAGCGCTACGCCGCGTTTTTGCGCACCGACTTCCCCCGCATCCCCATTCCCGGCAGCCGCAAGGTGTTCGATGCGCTCGCGAAACTGGGCGCAGAGCTGGTGGCTTGGCATTTGCTGGAGCATCCTGATGCTATAAAGATGGTAGCTGGTGAGGCAGGTTCAGCTGGATCACCAGCCTGGTTTGGCAATGATTTCTCGCTGGTCAAGGTGGGCGAGAAGGGGAAAGAACTGGCGCAGGTGAGGGCTTCGACAGGCTCAGCCGGAACGGAGGTTGACTCAGGGCGAACGGGTGCGACAGGCAAGGTGGATGCGGTGGGCAAGCTCTTTGTCAACGCCACCAGCGGTTTTGCCAACGTGCACCAGTCCATCTGGCAGCACACCATTGGCGGCTACCAGGTGCTGCACAAGTGGCTGCACGATCGGCATAAGGCAGGCCGAGCCTTAAGCCAGGACGACATCACCCACTGGCTGTGCGTCTATGCTGCGCTGCAGGCCACGAAAAAGCTGATGTTGCAGGTGGACGAGGCGATTGAAGCCAATGGCGGCTGGCCCGGCGATGGCAAGGACAGCGCACAGTGTGCTTTCAGCCAAAACCACCCGCCACCCGACGCCGCTACGCTGGCCGCCGAGCAGATGGCGCAAAAAGATCAGCTCAAGGCACAGAAGAAGGCCGCATCCGCTAGTAAAAAAAGAGCAGCTTCTGTAAGCCCAACTGGGGCTACCAGCCTTTTTGACTTTGATGATGACCTGGATGGTCTGGCTGCAGCATCAGGAGCGCCCCCGCGCCCAAAAGCTAGGGCCACCCCTGCCGCCAAGGCAGCGGGTGGCAAAGGTTCCCGCCGCGCAGGGTCAGCTGACGGGTTTAACGAAGGCCAGGTGATGTGCGCCATTCGCCGGGTCTTGGCAGGCGCTGGTAACAGCGGGCTTAGCCGTGATGTCTTGATTCGATCCACCGCGCGGGAGTTGGGGCAAGCCCGCACTAGCCCGGCGCTAAAGGTGGAGCTGGACGCCGCGATCCGAAGAGCCGTACGCCGTGGAATTGCCGAAAACTCGGGTGGTGTGCTGTCCTTGTTGGTGAAAGACATTGATGGATACGACCGTGAACACCTGAAGGCTCAGCTTTTAGCGGTAATCAGGGCTGTGGGTGGCACTTGCCCCAAGGCAGATGCACCCATGTTGCTGGCCCGCGCCTTGGGCTTTGCGCGAACGGGCGCTGGTATTACAGCAGTGGTTGAATCGTTGTTACGAGGTTTGGTAAGGGTGCAACAAGTGAAATCCATTGCCGGACAGCTTAAGGTCGTTCGCGCAGGAGCAGGTGTATGACTGTTGTCGAAACCTTATCTAGCTTGCTGCCAACGCAGCGACTCTCGGTGATGGATCTTGTCGAACAGGCTGGGATTGATGTTGCTCCTTGGCATACAACCTCAGATGGCAGGCCGGTAAAGAACCCGCGAGCAAACCCGTCCTTTTGTTATGACTGGGCTTTTGGTTCCGAAAAAGAGGGTTTCCTCGTTTGCATTTGGCATGGGTCTTTGAAGCTATTGGATTTCCAATCTGGCCAGGCCATTGTTTACAACGAGAATTTTCGTGACTTGGCGTTGGGGTTGGATCGCAAAGCCATTGACCGCACACAACCCAGCGAGGAGCGCAACAGGGCGCGCAGCCAGGCGCATCGTGCAAGGGCCTTTGATCGGGCATTGCAAATCTCATTTCGTCGTGCTATGCCTGTCAGGGTTATTGTTCTTGAGGGTGATCGAAGGCAGCGTGAAGAGTTGGGTAAAGCGTCTTCGACGGTAGATGCGCGCAAGTTGGACACGGAAAACTGGTTCATGCGTGCGTACGATAACGACACGGGCAACGTGTTGTTGGTGCGCGGGGTTGTGCTTGCGTCCGTTGAATTGCCTGCTGCTGAAGGTGACGTTGGCGCCCCATTGAAAACGCCAGATCAGTCGCATCCGGAATTGGGCAGGTCAAAGTATGTAGATCAGTTCTCCGCGCCCGCGCCACCCACCATGCGAGAGGCAAACCTGTTAGTTCGTGACCGGTCCGCTGCCGTCCGTGAAGTGGTGCTGACAAGGGCTGGCGGTTTTTGCGAGCTTTGCAACGAACCGGGATTTGTTACTGCAGCTGGTTCTGTCTACCTGGAAACCCACCATGTGGTGCCGCTCGCAGATGGCGGCATGGACCATCCGTCCAATGTGGTGGCTATTTGCCCACAGGATCATCGCCGAGCTCACTATGCAGCGGATCGGGATGAAATCGCGGTTCGATTGACTGCAATACTTGTGTCATTTACTGTGCAGTGAATGACATGAACTGATTGGACGAGTGATGACTATTAAAAGGGAGAGCGTCAATTCTGAGCCTGAGGATTCGGGTGCGGTGACTTGGTTCGTGGACGAGGCCGGTGACCCCACGCTTTTTGGAAAAGGCGGCAAGGTTGTCGCTGCCACCGAGGGTTGCTCACGGTTTTTCATAGCCGGAAAGCTGGAGTGCCGCGACGTGGACGCGCTGACTGCTGATCTGGAGCGCCTGCGCAAGGATTTGGTGGCGGACCCTTTTTTCAAGGACGTGCCATCGCTGGACCCGGCACGCAAACGCACTGCGGTGCACTTCCACGCCAAAGACGATCCGCCAGAGGTGCGGTTCATGGTTTACAAGTTGTTGGCGCAGCATGATCTTCGCTTTGTGGCGGTGGTGCGCGACAAATTGCATTTGGTGGACTACGCCCTGCAGCGGCGCAGGATAGAACCCACATACCGTTACGACCCCACCGGCCACGAGCTGTATGACGAGCTGACCCGGCACTTGTTTTCCCGTTTGCACGGCTGGAGTGATCACAGAATTGTGTTCGCACAGCGTGGGCATAAACCCCGCACCAAGGCATTTGTGGACGCTATCGCCCACGAGGGCGACGGGTTTGCGCTGGACTTTGGCTTGTTAAAGCCCAAGCCAACTGAGGTTTTGTGCTCAGTGCCCAAGGACCATGCGGGATTGCAGGCGGTCGATTACTACCTTTGGGCATTGCAGCGTTTCTATGAGCGCGGTGAGACCCGATACCTAAATTTTGTGTGGCCGCAGACGCTAGAGGTCTTGGACTTGGATATTGAGCCGACCCGTAAAGGTAAGAAATCAACTCGACAAAGCGGCATCTTCAATAAAGAACACCCGCTAACTTTGGAAAGTAGAGCGGGTGTTGGGAAGGTGGATCGAGAGATATAGGATGAACCGAATCACCTCACGGCTTGAAGCCGATTTTTGTCTCTCGAAGCCCAAATTCTAGCCTAGAACCCTAAACATGACCGAACTCAACATTTCCGATCCCCCCGCCGCCAACGTGCCAGAAGGCAAGTTTGTGACTTTTCCCGGCTCGCCCTTCGAGCTGTTTCAGCCTTACCCGCCCGCCGGTGATCAGCCCGAGGCCATCGACAAGCTGGTGGCGGGCGTGCAGGACGGTGAGGTGTTTCAGACCCTGCTGGGCGTTACCGGCTCGGGTAAAACCTTCACCATGGCCAATGTCATTGCCAGGCTTGGGCGGCCTGCTATCGTTTTTGCACCCAACAAGACTTTGGCGGCTCAGTTGTACAGCGAGTTCCGCGAGTTTTTCCCCAAGAATGCCGTGGAGTATTTCGTCAGCTATTACGACTATTACCAACCCGAGGCCTATGTGCCCCAGCGCGACCTGTTCATCGAGAAAGACAGCGCCATCAACGAGCACATTGAGCAGATGCGTCTGTCTTGCACCAAGAGCGTGCTGGAGCGGCGCGATGTGGTGATCGTGGCCACCGTCTCGGCCATTTACGGTATCGGCCAGCCCGAGGCTTACCACAAGATGGTGATGACGCTGCGTTCAGGTGACAAGGCGAGCCAGCGCGACATCATTGCCCAGCTGGTGCGCATGCAGTACCAGCGCAATGACATGGAGTTTTCCCGCGGCAAGTTCCGTGTGCGGGGCGACACCATCGATGTGTTTCCGGCAGAGCACAGCGAGATGGCGATCCGCCTTGAGCTGTTTGACGATGAGGTGGAGTCGCTGCAGCTGTTTGACCCGCTGACCGGCAAGATCCGCCAGAAAATCCCGCGCTTCACGATTTACCCCAGCAGCCACTACGTCACCCCGCGCGAACAGGTGCTGATGGCTGTGGAAACCATCAAGACCGAGCTGTCTGACCGCCTCAAGGAGTTGGTGGGCATGGGCAAGCTGGTCGAGGCGCAGCGGCTTGAGCAGCGCACCCGTTTTGATCTGGAAATGCTCAGTGAGGTGGGGCACTGCAAGGGCATCGAGAATTATTCGCGCCACCTGAGCGGTTCAGCGCCCGGAGACCCGCCGGCCACGCTGACCGATTACCTGCCCAAGGATGCATTGATGTTTCTGGACGAGAGCCATGTGCTGATCGGCCAGTTTGGCGGCA
>JBILKC010000115.1:0-8119 GCA_044376885.1 Hylemonella sp.
CAAGGACTGGTTTGGCGGCAATCCGCCCGACCTGACCGTCATCGCCCGCTCTCGCGCATCTTTTGGCCAAGGTAGTGGTTCTGACTACCTCTATACCTACTTGCGCACCTATTACCTGGATGAGACCAAGCCCACAGGATGGAACAATCTGGCTTTTCCCAATGTAGGCATGCCACACGTACTTTGGGAACTGCAGGGTAAACGCAAACCCATCTACGACGTCAAGATGGAACACGGCCACGAGGTCAAGGTCTTCAAAGGCTGGGAACAGGTTACCCCTGGAACCATGAGCCCTTTGGAATACGATCAGACCATTGGCGATCTCGTGAGTTATTTGCAATGGATGGGTGAACCCGCACAAAACACACGTGTTCGTGTCGGTGTTTGGGTTTTGATCTTTTTGCTGATCCTGACGATTTTTGCATGGCGCTTAAACGCGGCCTACTGGAAAGACGTCAAGTAAACAGGCACCGATCCTGACCCGACACGCCGTGTCAGTTCAGGAATGCTCAGAGTGGGTTGCAGATGCGACTCACTCTTTTTGATTTTTAGGAGTCCCCAACATGATGGTTCTGTACTCAGGAACAACCTGCCCGTTTTCTCACCGCTGCCGATTTGTACTTTTCGAGAAAGGCATGGACTTCGAGATCCGTGATGTCGACCTGTACAACAAGCCTGAAGACATCAATGTGATGAATCCTTACGGCCAGGTTCCCATTCTGGTGGAGCGCGATCTGATTCTCTACGAGTCCAATATCATCAATGAGTACATTGACGAGCGCTTCCCTCACCCCCAGCTGATGCCGGGTGACCCAGTAGATCGTGCCAGGGTCAGGTTGTTTCTGCTGAACTTTGAAAAAGAGCTTTTTGTCCATGTCTCCACTGTGGAGTCCCGTGCCGCCAAAGCCAATGAGAAACTGCTTGAGAAAGCGCGTTCCCATATCCGTGATCGACTGACTCAGTTAGCCCCGGTGTTCCTGAAAAACAAATTCATGCTGGGCGATAACTTTTCCATGCTGGATGTCGCCATAGCGCCGCTGTTGTGGCGCCTGGACTATTACGGGATTGAGCTTAGCAAAAATGCAGCCCCCTTGCTCAAGTACGCTGAGAGAATTTTCTCCCGTCCGGCTTATATCGAAGCACTGACGCCATCAGAGAAAGTCATGCGTAAATAATTGTTGCAGGCTGTTTGATGCTGGACAAAATCGCCACCACACCGACCCGTCCCTACCTCATTCGTGCACTGCACGAATGGTGTACGGACAATGGGCTCACTCCTTATGTGGCGGTGATGGTTGACGCTTCCGTACAGGTTCCGCGTGAATACGTGAAGGACGGAGAAATCGTTCTCAACGTCAGTCTGGATGCAACCAGCTCACTTGCACTGGGCAATGAATTCATTGAGTTCAAAGCCCGGTTTGCTGGTGTTTCCCGTGATATTGCGGTGCCCATCAACCGTGTGATCGCCATATATGCCCGCGAGAACGGTCAAGGCATGGCTTTTCCGCTTGAGGCCACCGATGAGGCCGAATCTCCCCCGCCGGAAGTGGTTGGACTTGATCAAGCCACGGGCCATTCGCGTTCGGATGCAAAGCAGCCCCAACTGGCCAGAGTTGATACCCACCAGAAAGATGATCATCCAGATGGCGAGCCCAATCCGCCCCGGCCTGGTGGTGGCGCAAGACCGGCATTAAAGCGAATCAAGTAGCTCACGTTAGAATAACACCCGTGCCGCTTTAGCTCAGTTGGTAGAGCAACCGCCTTGTAAGCGGTAGGTCGTCAGTTCGATTCCGACAAGCGGCACCATTTTGCTGGTATTGACATTACCAAACCTTCATAACCCGCCTCCTTCATGGTAGCGCGGGTTTTTCTTTATCCATGAAGCTGAATTCGTGGAAGCAGGGCCGTGCTTTTGTGATTACAAAAAGATTCCTGCTTTATCCAACCGGTTCAACGCAAAGTCTTTGCGATTAAAATACTCCTAGGGTTTTGAAACTTGAACCTTTATCCGGATTGCGTTAACTTCCCAGCCCTTGGCCTGAAGAGCTTGCAGCAGCGTAGGTAGGATCTGACGAATTTTTGCGCCTGCGGCATTGCCTTTGACAATCAGGCACCATACCAGACCGTCAATAGGCCCGGCAGTCACTGAAGTCTGCAAGGCCAATGGAATGTGCGGTTTGATCGCCTTGAGCCTTGCCAGCGAGTCGTCGCTGAGTTGTGTCAGTCGTGCGAGGCTAGGCGATTCTTGAGTTGCCTGCAGCAGCGTGACAGAATGGTGGCGCCGGTTCATGAGTGGGTTTTCTGAAGGAGTAGCAAGTGCATTTGATTATCACGGATGCTTGGCTAGCCAAAAGCAAGGCGATCTATTTGAGTGGCGGCAAGTTGCTGATGGCTGGTTTGGTTGTGTCGCTGACGCTGATGCTGGTGGCTGCTGGTATGTACCACTGGGTTTTCCTCAAGGGCGCACGTGAGGGTTGGCCTGTTGTGGGTACATTGCTTCGGCTCGTCGTGAAGGATGAATTCGAGCAGCGGGACCGCTTCATGCGCGCAAACTTGGACGTGATGGCCCAGAAGCTGGGTGAAATGCAGGCCAAATTGACGCAGCTTGAATCCTTGGGTGAACGGGTTTCCGGTCTGGCCGGCATCAACCCCAACGACATCAAGAGCAAGCCTGCCCAGGGTGGTGTGTTGGTCACGGGACGTTCCCTGACCCTGGATGAATTGCAGTCCACCCTGGCTGAACTGGAACGGCTTACTGGACAGAGAACCGACCTGATGTCAGTGGTGGAGTCCCGCCTGTTCGAGCAAAAAATCCGCAATATGATGGTCCCCACGCAGCAACCGGTCTCAGTGGGAACGCTGGGCTCTGCATTTGGCTGGCGTATCGATCCGTTCACCGGACGCTCGGCCCTGCATACGGGCATCGATTTTCAGGCGGATACCGGTACGCCAATTCTGGCCGCCGCAGGCGGCGTGGTGGTAGCCCAGGAGAACCATCTTTTTTACGGCAACATGGTTGAAGTGGATCATGGCAAAGATCTTGTCACCCGATACGCTCACGCTTCCAAGGTATTCGTCAAGAAGGGCGACCTGATCAAGCGCGGTCAGAAAATCGCCGAGGTGGGCAACACTGGGCGCTCCACGGGACCGCACCTTCACTTTGAGGTGCTGGTTCGCGGGGTTCAGCAAGACCCGCAGAAATTCCTGACTGCTGGTAAAAACCTGCCTGGCGTACCGCTGACTCAGGTGGCTCAAGCAGGGCCATCTGGGACACCAGTACAGAACCTGCCTGCTCAGGCTACGGCTCAAGTGCAGGTGCCGGCCCCGGTGTCTATCCCCGCGACGCCAACAGCGCCGACGACGGGTAACCCGGCGCAAAGGTAAAATCACTTTTCTTGTCTGGGTAACACGAAGAATTTGCCATTAAGGCGGGCTTGGCGTTGCTGTGACTATTTTCTCTTCGGATTCAAAAAGGATAGCGCAGTATTGTTTCCCAGCAATGGGCTAACAGGCCTGTGTTGTATAAATGGCGACTAATTTCCTCACCAAAATATTCGGCAGCCGCAACGACCGGTTGCTCAAGCAGTACCGTAGCGCGGTGGCCCGAATCAATGCGCTTGAGGCTCAATATGAACAATTGAGCGATGATGAGTTACGCGGCAAAACTCAGGACTTCCGCGACCGGATTGCCCGGGGTGAAACGCTTGACAGCCTATTAACTGAAGCGTTTGCCGTAGTACGTGAGGGCTCCAAACGCGTCATGAAGATGCGGCACTTTGACGTGCAGTTGATGGGTGGCATGGCACTGCACAACGGCAAAATCTCTGAAATGGGTACCGGTGAAGGCAAAACCCTGACAGCCACATTGCCGGTTTACCTGAACGCGCTGACGGGCAACGGCGTTCATGTGGTGACGGTCAACGACTACCTGGCCAGCCGCGATGCCCAGTGGATGGGTCGTCTCTACACCTTCCTGGGCTTGACGGTTGGTATCAACCTGCCTCATGTTCCCCGTGAGGACAAGCAGGCCGCCTACCGTGCCGACATCACCTACGGTACCAACAACGAGTATGGTTTTGATTACCTTCGAGACAACATGGTCTACGAGGCTGCTGACCGGGTGCAGCGCGGGCTCAATTACGCCATCGTCGATGAGGTGGATTCAATTCTGATTGACGAAGCACGTACGCCGCTCATCATCAGCGGTCAGGCCGAGGACCATACCGACCTGTACATCGCCATCAACAAGGTGGTGCCCAAACTGACCAGACAGGAAGGTGAAGCAGATCCACGCACGGGTGAAGGGGTGATCAAGGCGGGTGATTTCACATTGGACGAGAAAAGTCAGCAGGTTTTTCTGACCGAGCAAGGTCATGAGAATGCTGAGCTCTTGCTGGGCGCCGCTGGCCTGTTACCGGCCGGTGCCAGTCTGTATGACCCGTCCAATATCTCCCTGGTACACCACCTCTATGCGGCCTTGCGCGCCAACAACCTGTTTCACCGCGATCAGCACTACGTGGTTCAGAATGGAGAAATCGTCATCGTGGACGAGTTCACCGGACGTTTGATGACCGGTCGTCGCTGGAGCGATGGTCTGCACCAGGCTATGGAAGCCAAGGAGGGTGTCCAGATCCAGGCGGAGAACCAGACGCTGGCATCCATCACGTTTCAAAACTATTTCCGGCTTTACAGCAAGTTGGCAGGAATGACCGGTACGGCCGATACCGAAGCCTACGAGTTCCAGGAAATTTATGGCCTGGAAACAACCGTGATTCCGCCCAATCGCCAGAGCCGACGCGATGACCAGCTCGACCGGGTTTACAAGACGACGCGTGAGAAATACGAAGCAGCCATTCAGGATATTCGAGAATGTTACGAGCGTGGCCAACCGGTGCTGGTGGGAACGACCTCAATTGAAAATTCGGAAATCATCGCCCAGTTGCTGGAGAAAGAAAAACTTCCACATCAGGTCTTGAATGCCAAGCAACACGCCCGCGAGGCTGACATCATTGCCCAGGCGGGTCGAGCCAAGATGATCACCATTGCAACCAATATGGCTGGGCGTGGTACTGACATTGTGCTCGGGGGCAGCATCGAGAAAGCGATTCAGGCGGTCGAGTCAGATCCGCTACTTGATGAGTCAGCCAAAAAGATCAAGGTTGGCGAGATACGCACACAGTGGATGCAAGATCATGAGCACGTGAAATCTTTAGGGGGCTTGCGAATCATTGCCACTGAGCGGCATGAGTCCCGGCGGATTGACAACCAGTTGCGCGGACGTTCGGGGCGCCAGGGTGATCCTGGGTCCTCCCGGTTTTACCTGAGCCTTGATGATGCCTTGATGCGAATTTTTGCGGGTGACCGCGTCAAGTCCATTATGGACCGCCTCAAGATGCCCGAAGGCGAGGCTATCGAGGCGGGAATCGTGACGCGCAGTATTGAAAGCGCCCAGCGCAAAGTCGAAGCGCGCAACTTTGACATGCGCAAACAGTTGCTGGAATATGACGATGTCTCCAATGACCAACGCAAGGTGATTTATCAGCAGCGTAACGAAATTCTCGACGCGGCCGATCTTGACGCCCAGATCGCTTCCTTGCGAGAAGGCTGCTTCGCGGATATGGTTCGTAGCTTTGTACCCGCTGAATCGGTAGAAGAGCAGTGGGATATTGCTGCTCTGGAAAAAGTGTTGACGGATGAATGGCAAATGAGCATAGCCTTGGCGCAACAGATTACCGATGCCAGCGCCATCACCGACGAGGAAATTCTTGAAAGTGTGCAGACGACTGCCCACGCGACATTCCAGGCCAAGCTCGAACTCGTGGGTGCTGCCAATTTCCTCCAGTTTGAACGCATGGTTTTGCTGCAGAGCATCGACACCCATTGGCGTGAGCACCTAAGTGCACTTGACTATCTTCGTAAGGGTATTCATTTGCGTGGCTATGCCCAGAAGCAGCCCAAACAGGAGTACAAGCGCGAAGCATTCGAGCTTTTCGGGCAATTGCTGGACTCTGTGAGGGATGAGGTGACCAAGGTGTTGATGACGGTCAAGGTGCAGTCTGGCGAGCAACTGGAGCAAGCAGCACAAGATATGGAGAGTCGTGCTGAACAGATCGCTAACGTCTCCTACACCGCCCCGACCGAAACCGGCGAGGCACAAACAACCTTTGATGAAGCCACTCTGGGAGAGGCACTCAAACGACCTGTTGTTGCCCGCGTAGGCAGGAACGACCCCTGTCCCTGCGGCAGCGGTAAGAAGTACAAGGTCTGCCACGGTAAGTTGGCTTGAGGCGCACACATGCCAGTCAATCTTTCCGCCCCTCATGCAGCTGACCTGTTAACTATTCCCGGTGTTCGCATCGGCGTTGCACAAGCGGGTATACGCAAGGCCAACCGCAAGGATTTGACGGTGGTCGTCATCGACGAAGGTGCCTCGGTTGCTGGCGTCTTCACGCAAAACCGCTTTTGTGCGGCGCCTGTTCAGGTGTGCCGCAGCCACTTTGCCGCAGGGCAGGGTATCCGAGCCATGGTTATCAATACCGGCAATGCCAACGCTGGTACCGGTGAGGAGGGGCTTGCGCGGGCTAAAAGCACATGCCAGTCATTGGCTCGATTGCTCGGTATTGGAGCAGACCAGGTGCTGCCTTTTTCTACGGGCGTCATCATGGAGCCCTTGCCCCATGAGCGGATTGCTGCAGGCTTGCCTGTGGCGCTGGCAGATTTGCGGCCAGACAACTGGCTGAGTGCGGCCGAAGGCATCATGACCACCGACACACTTCCCAAAGCCTATAGTCGGCAGTTGAAAATTGGTGAAACAACAGTCAGTATCAGCGGCATCAGCAAAGGTGCAGGCATGATCCGGCCCAATATGGCCACTATGCTGGGCTTTATGGCCACTGATGCCTGCGTCAGTCAGGCAGTCATGCAGCAATTGGTGCGTGAAATTGCAGACGGGTCGTTCAACCGCGTTACGGTTGATGGCGACACCTCAACCAACGACTCTTTTGTGCTCATTGCCAGCAACAAGGCCCCGCATGCGCCGATTGAGTCCCTGCAAAGCCCCCAGGGCCAGCAACTTAAAGCCGCCATGCTGGAAGTGGCCCAAAATCTGGCTCAAGCCATTGTGCGCGATGGCGAAGGGGCAACCAAATTCATTACCATCAAGATTGAAGGTGGTGCCAGTGCGCAAGAGTGTCTCAAGGCGGCTTATGCCATTGCCCATTCACCCCTTGTCAAGACCGCTTTTTATGCCAGTGACCCGAACCTGGGGCGCATCTTGGCTGCCGTGGGATACGCGGGCATCGACGACCTGGATCAGACAGGCATAGGCCTGTTTCTGGATGAAGTGCATGTGGCTGTCAAAGGCGGCAGAAACCCGTCTTACCGTGAAGAGGATGGCCAGAGGGTCATGAAGCAAAGCGAAATCACGGTTCGCGTGGTGTTGGGTCGGGGCAGTTTTTCAGAAACGGTCTGGACTTGTGATTTCAGCCATGATTATGTCTCCATCAACGCCGATTACCGGTCATGAGCCATGAATGACGCTTTTGAGCGAATGCTAAACCGCGTCGAGATGTTGGTCTCGCGTATTGAGTCCATCCTGCCGCAGCCCTTGCAGCAACCGGATTGGAATGCGTCAATTGCCTACCGCTACCGCAAGCGCAGCTCCGGGCATGGCTCGCTCGAGCCGGTGCGTCATGTCGGGAAAATGTCGCTAGATGCGCTCAAAGAAATCGGGCCGCAAAAAGAAAAAATCCAGCGTAACACCTTGCAGTTTGTCCAGTCAAAACCGGCCAACAATGTGCTGCTTACTGGTGCTCGAGGAACTGGCAAATCGTCCCTTATCCGTGCTTGTTTGCACGCCTATGCAGCACAAGGCTTGCGTTTGATTGAGGTGGACAAGGCTGATTTGACCGATCTGCCCGATATTGTCGAAACTGTTTCAGAGCGGCCTGAGAAGTTCATCATTTTTTGCGATGACTTAAGCTTTGAGGACGGAGAAGCGGGTTACAAGGCACTTAAGTCCATTCTTGATGGCTCGGTTGCAGCCACTACGCCCAATGTACTTATCTATGCCACCAGCAACCGGCGACATTTGTTGCCTGAGTACATGCAAGACAACCTC
>JBILKC010000116.1:0-8112 GCA_044376885.1 Hylemonella sp.
GCCATGGGTGGGGGCAAATCGGCCAGCCAGTTGCGTGAGAAGCTGGCATGCGTGCCGATGTAGTACCAGCGCTCGGGCGTGAAGGTGTCGGTGCCGATCATGAAACGGTCGGGAAACTCGGTAAATGCCTCGCGCCATGCGGCATCCACTTTGCCCCCGCTGGCATGGTCACCCCGAAAGGCCAGGTCACACCACAGCTTGGGGTGTCGGCGCAGCACCTCGCGCACGGATTCAGGCCGGTCAAAGCCCGAGTGGGCCCACAGAATCCGGGCTTGCGGCCATTGCTTGAACAGGCGTTCAATGGCATCGATATCCGAGTGTGCATGCAGCAACAAATTGCGTTCGCGCGCCAGCGTCACCATGCGCCGGGGCACTGGCAGCTCGGCATCGGCACCGTAAAGATGGAACTCACCGATGCCTTTGTAGGTGTACTTGGCCAACCGCTCTTCCAGGTAGCGCACCACCGTGTCATCGCGCACCCAGCTGCCGATTTCGTTGCGTGTGCGGTAGGGCCGAAGTTCGGGCACGATCAAATCCGGGTCTTCCTTGAGCAGCATTTGCGTCCCCTCGTCGTTTGACGAAGAGACCAAGGCCCCCTTGAGCCCGGCCTTGCGCAAAATATCGACCGCCTGCTTGGGCGGTATCAACTCCCAGGCATCCAGGCTGTAGTGAATATGCGCATCAAACAACGGCAGCTCGCCCGCTGCGCGCACCGGGCCGACGCCGAGCAGGGCAGTCGCAGCCGCCAGGGCCAGCAGTTCCCGGCGCTCGGGTGAAGCCAGTCCCGGTTGATTTAGCTCACCGCGATTCAAAGAGCGTGAGAGAAATGGTTTCATGCCACCGGTCTCCAACAATAAAAAAATCCAATCCAGACTTGAGATCTCAACAGCCCAGTTCAACAGCCCAGTTGCTTTGCCAAATCCAGAAAGTCTTTGGCATGAAAGGTATTGGCGGCGTCGGGTGATACGTCTTTGGGGTGCTTTGCGCCAAACTCTGCAGGGCGCTCGATGTAGGCGGTCTGCAGGCCGCACACCCGTGCGGCTCCCAGGTCTTCCTGGTGGGCCGCCACCAGCATGACTTCAGCGGGCAGCACATCAAAGACCTTGGCTACACCAAGGTAGGTTGCGGGGTCGGGTTTGTAGGCGCGAAAAACCTCGGCCGACAAAATGCAATCCCAGGGCAGCCCGCCATGCTTGGCCATGTCGGCCAGCAGGCCGATGTTGCCGTTGGACATCGTGCAAATCATGTAGCGGCTTTTGAGGCGTTGCAGCCCTTGCACCACATCGGGCCAGGGGTCCAGGCGGTGCCAAGCCTTGTTGAGGTGCTGTTTTTGCGCTTCGCTCAAATGGCTCATGCCAAATTGCGGCAGGATCTGGTCCAGGGTCAGCCGGTGCAGGTCGTCAATCAGTGTCCAGCCCAGTTCACCCGACCTCACGCGGCTCATGGCCGGCTGATAACCGGCCCGCCAGGCCAGCGCGAAGGCGTCGCCGTCCAGGCCGGGCATCAGGGCCTGGGCTTCGCGGGCAATGCCGCCGTGCCAGTCGACCACCGTGCCAAAGACATCGAAGGCCAGAATTTTCGGCAATGGGTGTGCAGCGTTGGGGGTGAGGGCTGGTTGCATAGGGTTTTTGTATTTGTCATCAAGGGTTGCGTTGCCAGACCAGCAACAGGTTGTTTGCCGGCATGGGGTGTCTTTGTGTCAAGCGTAGCGCAAACGCAGCGGCTTGTTGTTCAAGGTCTTCGCGTCGGCGAATTCCCCAACCCGGATTTTGCGCGCGCAGGCTTTGGTCAAACGCCAGGTTGCCCGGCGAGGTGCTGACCTCGTCTTCCAGGTAAGGCCCGTAGGTGATCAGCATGCCGTTTGATTGAAGGTGGCGACTGGCCCCGCGCATCAGGGCGGCGCAGGTGGCCCAGGGCGAAATGTGCAGCATATTGGCGCAAAAGATCGCGCTGAAAAGCGGCGTGTTGTTCTGGGCATCATCCACAAGCCAGTGCTCTGACATCACGTCGAGCAGCCGGGGCTGTTTCAGGTTGCCCAGGTCTTGTTGGGCCAGCCGTGCAACCATGGTATTGAGTGCGCTGGGTGCGTGATCGGTGGGCTGCCAGGTCCAGCGCGGCAGCGCCTGGGCAAACCAGACCGCATGCTGGCCGGTGCCAGAGGCAATCTCCAGCATGTGGCCGGTATCGGGCAGAACCTGCAACAGCTTGTCCAGAATGGCTTGCTTGTTGCGCTCGGCTGCGGGGCTGAAGTCGGGTACTTGCATGATGGTGGTGTGCGATTGAAGGATGATACGAGCATGGAACCACCAAACACCAACCCCCCAAGCCCGCTTGATGGCAGCAGCCGTCAAGATAACCGTGCTCCCTACCGCGACAACAGCCGCCACCCTACGCCGGACAAAGACGCTATTGCCCTGCTGGCGCCCTTTGATCGTCTGGGGCTGGACCGCATTGTGCTGGTCAACACCGCAGCCAAGGCCAACGAGGCATTTGCAGCACTCAGGGATACCCCGGCCTGGGGTTTTGACACCGAATCCAAGCCCACGTTCAAGGTGGGTGAGTTGTCTGACGGACCACATGTGTTGCAGCTGTCATCGCTGGCGTGCGCGTGGGTGTTCCAGCTGCATGACCCGCACTGCCGCGATGTGGCTGCCAGGCTGATGGCTTATGAAGGCATTGCCAAGGCCGGTTTTGGCTTGGGGGATGACCGCAAGCGCATCCTGAACAAACTGGCGGTTGAGCCACAGGGCATTCTTGAACTCAACACCGTTTTTCACCAGCGCGGCTACCGCAAAGACATGGGGGTCAAAGGCGCGGTGGCGGTGCTGTTCAATCAGCGGTTCATCAAATCCAAAAAGGCCGCCACCAGCAACTGGGCCAATCCGCAGTTAACTGAAGCCCAGCTCATTTATGCCGCTAACGACGCCTATGCCGCCATTCGCGTCTTCCATGAGTTGGGTTTAGGCTAAATCTGCGTTTGCTATGATAAACATAGCTATCAAGCCTTTTGCAGGCTGGGGTAATCTGTATATCCCTTGGGGCCTGGGGTGTAGAAGGTGGTGGAGTCAGGGGCATTGAGCGGCGCATTTTGCAAGATGCGCTCCGGCAGGTCGGGGTTGGCCAGGAAGGCGGTGCCAAAAGCCACCGCGTCGAGCTTGCCATCGGCAATGGCTTGGTCGGCCTCTTGCGGCGTGTAGCCCATATTGCCGATCAAAACACCGGTGTATTTCTCGCGGGCAACCGGCATCACATCGGCCTTCTGGATACCAAAAAAATCGGCGCGCATCACATGCAGATAAGCCAGTTTGAAGGCATTGAGCTTTTCCGCCAGAAAGCCTATGTAGGTCATCGGGTCGCTGTCTTTCATGCCGTTGTAGCTGTTCACAGGCGACAGACGCAGGCCAACGCGGTCAGCGCCTATGGCCGCACAGACGGCGGTGAGCACTTCAAACAGGAAACGTGCGCGGTGGTCCAGCGAACCTCCGTAGCCATCGCTGCGCAGGTTGGCACCATCACGCAGAAACTGGTCTATCAGGTAGCCATTGGCACCATGCACCTCCACGCCATCAAACCCTGCTGCAATGGCATTTTTGGCACCTTGGGCAAAAGCGGCCACGATGGCGGGAATCTCGTCAGTGCTCAAGGCATGGGGAACTGCGTGTGGCACCTTGCCCTTGGGCGTATGAATCTCGCCCTTGATGGCATGTGCGCTGGACGACACGGTTGCCACGCCGTTGTTGATGTCCGGGTGCGCTGCGCGCCCTGCGTGCCAGATCTGCATGAAGATGCGTCCGCCCTTGGCATGAACAGCGCGGGTCACCTTTTTCCAGGCCTCAATCTGCGCGTCGGAATAAATGCCCGGCTCGGCAATAAAGGCCGAGGTATTGGGTGCAACCATGGTGCACTCGGTAATCAGCAGGCCGCCGCTGGCGCGCTGGGCATAGTACTCGGCCATCAGGTCATTGGGCATGTGCTCTGTGCCTGCGCGGGTGCGCGTGAGCGGGGCCAGCAAGATACGGTTGGGAAGGGTAAGACGGCCGACTTGCAGGGGAGTAAATAACATGGATGGGTTCCAGAGGGTTAGGTGGCAAACTTGGCGTAATAAGCCTGAACGGCTGGCAAGTTGGCAATGCGGTTGGCATGAGCGTTGAGGGCAGGCGCAACTTGCTCAACCAAATCTTTGGGAATGTGGTCCAGGCGGCCCGAGTTCAGGCCCCGCACATCAATAAAAACTTTCAGGTCGGCCACGGTCAGGCGGTTTTCAATGAAGTACTCGCCACCTTGGCCCAGCAGTTGGGTCTGCAACCACTTCAGGTAAACCGGCATCGAACCTTCTACCAGGGCTGTGCGTGCTGCTTTTTGCGCCTCGCCCGTCAAGCGAAAGGTCGGCCCCAGTTTAGCACTGGCTTCTTCCACCACATAGGCCACTTCGTCACAGCGAAGCGCCTGAAAAGCATCGCTGGGGTACAGGCCAGACAGCTTGCCCGCATAGCGCAGCATGGCATCGCACTGGGTGACTTGCACACCGTCTACCCAGAGCACGGGCACTTGCCCAAACGGCGCGGTTTTGCGCACGTCGGCAAACTCGGCAAAGGTAAAGCGGTGGTCTTCGAAAGCAATGCCGCCTATGGCCAGCGCCAGGCGAACCGGCTCGGCACGGCCGCCGTTCATGTCGAAGTAAGATAGTTTGATGTGGGGCATGGTGGGTATTGAACAATTGAGGGGAGGGATTGCATTTTAGGCTTGTCACCTGCAACACACGAAACCCTGGGGGCGTAGCGATCATCGCGTTGCGCCTAAACGGCAAGGTCTAACGCGGCGTGTTTAAGTGCAACGTGGTGGATGGTGACTAGCTTTGTGGTGAGCTATTGCAAGTGTCAGTCAGGCAAGTGTCAGTCAGACCATTCGAACGACCAGCTTTTTGCCACACGCTTGTGCGTACTTGCGCAAGGTTGCAAAAGATGGGGAATGCTTTTCGCTGCGCAATGATGCCTCAAGCCGGGAGACAGCGGACACCGTGGTGCCCATGCGGTTGGCTACATCAGCCTGAGTAAGGCCAGCTGCTTGGCGTGCGTCCAGCATGGTGTGCAGCGTTGCGTATTCCTCTTCCAGTGCATCAAAAGCCTTCTTTACGCCGGGCTTGGCCAGCAGCGCTTTGCGAAATGCCGCGTCATGCGGCACGGGTTGGTAGTCGGTTTTAGCCATTGTGAACATCCTTTAATCGTTTACGGGCCAAGCGCAGTTCTGCGTCTGGGGTCTCTTGGGTCTTTTTCACGAACGAATGCAAGACCACGATGGTGCGGCCTACTTGCGTGCAATAGAACACTCTGCCAATGCCTTCAGGTCCCTTAGGGCGCAATTCAAAAAGCCCAGCGCCCATGGCTCTGGAATGCGGCATGCGTAGATCAGCTCCATGCAAGGCCATGGCATCGGTCAGGCGTACATAGTCCGCAACGATGCCCGCTGGCATAGCCAGAACTTCCTTACGAACCCGCTCGCTGTAGTAAGTGATCGACCAAGTCATTCGGTCTGAATATTAGCATATTTGCTAATAATAGGCGGTGAAGGAAAGGCCTCGCCAGCCCACAAGACCGGAGCGGGGGTGCGGGCTCCTACATTGGCAGTTTGGAGACTGAGAGCGTATTTAAATCTGCTCGCTCGCTGGCGTGCTGCACATCAATGCCGACCAAGGCACCGGCCGCATCAAAGTCAAGCACCACACCGTCCTTCACTTCATCAGACTCCACCGAGGGGCGGTCTGCAAGGTGGATGTAGAGAGAATCTGTGGCTTGGTCGTACGAGATATTCACAGATTAGACGGCCGGATGCCGAATCGAAGTGCCGTGCCAACTCTGCGTTGTTAGCTGCAAACCTTCGAGGGCAAGCGATTGCTTGGCGTGTTTACTTGCTTGCTTGAGTGCCTGGTCAATTCTTTGCTGTTCACTGGCAGCTCGGGCGGCTGGTGCGCGTTTTACTGGACGAGGCGTTTTAGCTTTTGCCATTGTTCTGCTTCTTTCACGTGGGTACGGCCAGCGGTGCCGTGGGCAATCGGTTGAAGGGCTCCAAGTGCCGCGTCAAACATGGCGTAATAGGCGCGATTGCAGGCACCGTCGCCATCGCCGTCCTGTAGAAGTTTCTGTGCGCTCGCCAAAGCACGATGTGCCTAGACCATTAAATCAGCCGTATTCACAAGGCAATGCCTTCAATTGCAATATTGCGTAGCAAGTGGGGGTTTGAATAACTCTCTGGATGAGCCCATTCATACTCCCAGACAGGCAAGGGCTGGATGCGAATGCCGGTGTCCAAAAGTATGTCGTAGGCAATGTCACTCATTGCCATTTTGGTTTTGACGAAATGCCCCGCCTTGCCCAAAAGAATGACTGCCACATCGGCATCGCTTTCTTCGTGTGCTGTACCGCGGGCGCGGCTGCCAAAAAGAATGGCTTTCTGCGTCGGATACACCTTGGCTACGCGCTCAGCAAAAGCACGTGTGGCAAAAAGCGTTTTTGCTGGCAGTTGGGACGGAGTCATCGCTTTGATTCTATTGAAAATCACAAGACGATTAGTGTGAAACAGGAGTAAGCCAAAGCCAAATATGAGAAAGATGCTAGAAGTGCGCCCCTGAATCGTGTTGCAGCCGAGCGCTTGGGGGGCGCTCACGCTGCGGTGTGTGCCACGGCCAGTTCGTACACTTTGGCAGGCGAGATTTCCAACCCGTTGGGCCAGCACAGTGCGCCAGCATCAATGAAGACACGCGCAAAGTAGTCGGCATCGCGCAGCTTGTCCAGCAGTGGCCCGGAACGGGTTGCCAAGTAAGCAGCTGCATCAAAAACGCCGTGCGTGTGATCGCTGAAATCCAGCTCCAGTTTGAATGGCCCAACAGGGCGGGCGTTGAGGACTTTAATCACGGTCAGCTCCTTGAATGCGATCCAGCGGCTCAAAGCGCTGGGCGCGCTGCCAATTGTCTTGCAATTCGGCTTGGTGTACCAGACACCATTCCTTAACTATGTTTGCCACTTTGCGGGGAAGCTCACCTTCGGATACTTCTCCGCTTGCGATGTGAACCAAGGCTTCAAACCCCTGGTACTCCACATGAATATGCGCAGGCGGGTGATCGTCGTGCCACATACGTACGACGATGCCAAAGAAGATGGAGAGGGTGGGCATAAATCAGAGTTTAACGGTGCAGTCCGTGTATGTGTCAAATTGGCCTTCGGCCCTTTTTTAATCTACACAAGTTGCTGCCAAAAACCTAGCAATGGGCTTCCCCCGGTTTCCCGGACACATTCAACAACAGAGCCGTGATGGTGTTTGCGGCGGGGCCAAAGAGATTGCTGAGCGATTAGCTGCCCGCGCTCAGGTCAAAACTACCCAGCAACTGGCTGCGACCATTCAGAATGACATCGACCCGGTGCGGCCCGGGGTAGTGTTTGCGTGTGGTCATTTCGGCCAGCGATATCTGCTTGCCCAGGCGTTGGGTTTCATGCGGGGCGAGGTCCAGTGTTTTGAGCTTGAACACCTTGGCACGGCTGCCGCCATTGGCCTTGATGTAATGCACAGCAAAGTCCACCAGCACCCGCTGCGGCTTGGCCGTGGTGTTGGTGACCGCAAAGGCAACCGCCACCTTACCGCCGATGACTGCGCGTTGCGGCGCAATGCCGGGCTGGCCAATAAGCACATCCGCCCCTGCGCCAAACCCCAGGGCGGCAAGCGCGCCCGGCTCGCCGCGTTTGAGCGCAGAGCGCAAGGCATGCTGCACCACCCACTGCCGCTCTGGCCTTGCGTTTTTCAGCCATTTGCTGGCCGTTTTGGCCAGAACATCCGGGTGATCTTTGCCGATGTCATTGAGGTTGTTGGCCACCGAGCGCCGCACATACAGCGCGGGGTCGTCTTTCAGTCGCTCCAGCAAGGCCAGTACCGGCGTGGGATCACGCTGAAAAGCGGGCAGGCGCGAAGCCCAGGGCAACCTGGGCCGCGTGCCCTCGGAGACCAGTCGGCGCACATGTTCGCTCGTGTCCTGCGTCCAATCCATCAGACGCTCCAGTGTTGCCTCCGTGTGCTTTTGTAAAAAGGGCCGGATGCTGAACTCTGCCGTAAACCGCTGGGTCAGCG
>JBILKC010000117.1:0-8100 GCA_044376885.1 Hylemonella sp.
GCTGCGCCAACGGGCCACGCAAAACTTCAATACGCTCAGTCGATGTCAAGCTGATGGAAGAGCCTTGCGCCTGACCATCGGGCGTGGTGGCAGGAATACCGTCAATCAGCAGCCGGATGCCACGAATTCCGAACGAAGCCCGCGAGCCAAAGCCACGGATGGAAAGCTGCAGATCCTGTGCATAGTTCTGCCTGTTCAGGATGGTCAAACCGGGAATCCGGTTGAGCGATTCAGACAGATTGACTTGCGGACCTGCACCTTCAATCGTCTCGCGGTCGACCGACTGGATGGCCGCAGGTGCATCAAAACTACGCTGTTCAGCGCGCGAAGCAGAGACCACCATCTCTTGCAAGTTTTGCGCCTGAGCCTCTGTGGTTACCAGACACGTTGCCATGCCAAGCAGAGCAAGTGCGAGAGTTGCTTTTTTAAAGGGTGGCTCAATCAAGTCAACGCACTGGGCGTGCAAAAGCGGTGGGGTCATAAACACTATAAAAGAGAAATGTGAGTGGCTTTGATTTGGCACATTCGGCCAATCAGGGAGAAACCCTGTCAAAGCAGTTCGTTGAAAAGCCGGGGAATCTTTGCACCACTCGCGCCTATTTGGCATAGGTGTTTCCACTATGTCGATTAAATTGACTTCCATAAATAATAATTTTGGATTTCTGTGCCATATCCGTGTTTGCTTCACTTCAAAAATTGATGTGGCTCTGTAATCTTTAAGGTAGTCAATTTTTGTCATAACCAGGGCATGAAAAGTTGTGATGCATGCACGGCTGGCGTGCCCAAGAACACCGAGGAGACTTTATGAGAACGATCAATAAATTAAAGACCGGATTGGTTGCTGTAAGTTTGGTAACGTCTGGTGGTTTGTATGCGGCGATACCCACCCTGACAACAGAAGTCATGGTGAGCAAGCTTGAGTTGCCGTGGGACATGTCTTTTTTGAAAGACGGGACCATGTTTTTCACTGAGAAGTGCAAAGGCTTGTCTGTTCGGCTCCCATCGGGCGCCATCAACAAGCTGCACGCCATCGGTGGCGTCACTGGCTATGCATCCTCCAGCGCAGACCTGTTCTGTGACGGTCAGGCCGGCATGATGGGGGTCGAGGTTGATCCTGACTTTGCCAAAAACCGCTTGATTTATGTTTATTCCAGTTCCAAGCTCAACGGGAAACTTAACAACCGCCTTATGCGTATGAAGGTTGATGCGACATTCACCAATGTGTCTGACCGGACTGATATTGTTCCCGATGTGAACTACAAGCCAGCAGCATCCAAGCACCCGTTTGGCGGTCCCGGTGCACACAACGGTGGTCGTGTTCGCTTCAGCCCAGTTGATGGATTTATCTATCTGACCACAGGTGACAATCACTTGGGCGTAGGGCCACAAAGCCCAACCATCATTGCTGGGAAAGTTCTGCGCATTGACCGAGATGGCAAAGCTGCTGCAGATAACAAACCACCAGCTGGATTTGATCCCCGCATCTATACCTATGGACATCGCAACCCCCAAGGCATTGCCTTCCGTCCAGGCGATGGTCGCCCGTTTACAGCTGAGAATGGACCCTGGCATTCGGACGAGGTGACTGCGCTGACCAATGGTGGCAATGCTGGTTGGGATCCACGCCCCAATATGGCTGGCCGCAAGGACTGCCCGGATGACTATTGTGGCTATTCACCCAACCAAATGGGCGCAATGCCGCCCAAAGAGCGCTCGGCATTCATGCCAATGACTGACCTCAAAACTTATCCCAAGGCCATGAAACCAGCCTGGAACAACAATGGACTGTCTCAAGGCATGTTCTGCAATACGTTCCTGTCTGGAAAACAGTGGAAGGACTGGGACGGTCAAATGGTTGTTGGATATGCCGGCATCGGCATTCATGGCACACCCGTTGGTAACCGCCTTGATGTGCTGAAGATCAGCGCAGATGGACTCACTTCTACGGCCGTTCAGGCCTCTTGGCCTACCGTCACTGGACGGTTCCGCGCAGTATCCCAGGGACCCGATGGCAACCTGTATGTGGCACTTGAGGATCAAGGCGTCATCATCCGGGTAAAGCCAGAATAATTATTTAACCGTCATGCGCTGCCTTACTAGGCAGCGCATTTTTTTTAACCTGAAGATTGTTGAGATCGCTCACATGAGAAAAAAATTAGTCACCAGCTTGGTATTTGTATGTATGACTGGAGCCATGAGTTTTGCACATGCCGACTACGATTTACTCGTCAAAAGCAATTGCCTTGCCTGTCATTATGTTGATAAAAGAAAGTACGGCCCGAAATTGAATGAAGTCGCAAGTAAATATAAAAATGACAGTAAAGCAGCTGAGAAATTAGCCAAAAAGATCAAGGCAGGCGGTTCCGGCGTATGGGGTCAAGACGTGATGCCCCCACAACCTCAGTTGTCTGATGCAGACGCCTTGAAACTGGCCAAATATGTGCTGTCTTTGAAATAGCTGAGTTAATGAAGCAGGGAGTGATTTCTGTACCGTTCTTAGAAACCGATTCACCAAACGGGGCTGATGGACACCTTTTTCAAGAGATCCGGAGTTGTGATGAGTTAGCCCTATGGCGCCCAACAAGTCTTAATTGAATCAAATAGGTGTAAACCCTGTCGAAAGCGGTCTGGGATGACCGTTAGGATTGCTTTTCAGAATAACCTCACAAACTAGATGGAGACATACCGATGTTGAATAAGTTAGCTTTCGCGGCCTCAATGGCAGCCCTGAGCCTGAGCCAAGCAGTGGCTCAAACTGCCCCACCTCCTCCGGCATGGCAACAAGGCCGCAGCGCCGAGCAGGCAGGTTCCAAATTGGCACCGCACGCGGCCAAGTTCACGGCAACCGCAGCCAGCGACATTCCGCTGGACAAACTCAAATTACCACCGGGCTTCAAGATTGAAGTCTGGTCCGCAGGAACACCCGGCGTTCGTGCCATGGTTCGTGGCGACAGTGGAAAAATTTACGCTGGCACGCGCCCGCTGGGCCGGGTCTATGAAATCACTGACAACGGAACGGAACGTACCAGCCGCGTGTTAATTGACAAACTCAATCAACCCGCTGTCGTGATGAACAAGGGCTCCCTTTATGTCATGGCCATCGACAAAGTGCTGCGGTTTGACGGCATTGAGTCCAACCCAAACGCTCAGCCAGTGGACATGACAGCCGCATTCAAGCTACCACCTGAGCAGCACCACAACTGGAAGTACCTGCGCTTCGGCCCCGATGGCAAGCTTTATGTTCCGTTCGGTGCGCCATGCAATATCTGCGAGTTGCCGACCCAGGAGTACGCACAGATCCGTCGTTATAACCCGGACGGCTCAGGTATGGAAGTGATTGCTACGGGCGTGCGAAATGCCCTTGGCTTTGACTGGCACCCGGTCACGAAGGAGCTGTGGTTTACCAATCACGGCCGCGATTGGATGGGCAACGACTCCCCGGAAGATGGGCTGAATCGTCTGAGCAAAACCGGCCAAAACTTCGGCTTCCCTTATTGCCACGTCGGCAATATCCCTGACCAGGACATCAAGAAAGCCAACCCCTGTGAAGGTGTAACACCGGTGGTAGCCCCCCTGGGCCCACACGCTGCAGCCATGGGTTTGCAGTTCTACACCGGCAATATGTTCCCGGCTGAGTACAAAAATGTGGCTTTCGTTGCACGCAAAGGCTCGTGGAACCGGGATCAGAAGATTGGTTACGATGTTGTCACTGTGCGCTCTGATAACGATGGTAAAAACGCCAAAGTGGCACCTTTCCTGACCGGTTTCAAGGACGATGCAGCCAATACATTCTGGGGACGCCCCACCTATTTTCTGCAAATGCCTGACGGCGCCATGCTGCTGGCCGACGAGCAAATGGGCGTGATCTACCGCATCTCTTATGCCAAGCCCTAAGAAGCAGTTCAACATTTCCCGAATCCGCAGGGCCCTGGCAGCAGTGGCCCTGCTTTTTTTCGGAGGAACAGTTTTCGCTCAGCCTTCGCCCTCAGCTGAGCGTCTGGCGCTCTGCGGGGCCTGCCACGGCGCGCAAGGTATATCGGTCATTCCCCAGATTCCATCGCTTGCAGGACAGCCCAAGATTTTTATTGAAAACCAGCTGGTGCTCATTCGTGAAGGCCTGAGAGATATTCCGGCCATGAAAGGCTCGCTCGATGGCTTAAAAGACGCTGATTTGTCGGCCCTTGCAAAACACTACCAAGCACTGCCTCCGCCGCTGGCGGCGACAACGCCCGTCAATGCCGAGCGCTTTGCGCGCGGCAAAGAACTGGCACGTGCGGCACTGTGTGGAACCTGTCATTTGCCAGACTACAGCGGGCGAGAGCAGATTCCCCGACTGGCGGGGCAACAAGAGGTCTTTTTACTCGAGTCGATGAAACAGTTTCGCGACCACGCCGGTCCGGGGCGCGACACCATCATGTCTGCATCCCTGTATGGCATCAACAATGCCCAACTGACAGACTTGGCGCATTTCTTTGCCCATTTCAAGTAGTTCTTGTCCTGTTCAGAGTCAACTCGCAGCGCCCGATACGGGTCGGGCTTTGTAGGACAATTAGGGGACGATGACACCACCAACGGATCAACCAGACATTGGCCTGCGCCGGGCACCTCGCCCTGATTCAGTGGCTCGCCCCAAGCCTTTCACGGGCGGCGGCACTGGCAACGTATCCGGCAATGCTTCAGCAACGGTGCGGCTTAATAAGCGCATGGCTGAACTGGGCATGGCCTCACGCCGCGAGGCGGACGATTGGATTGCACGCGGCTGGGTCAAAGTCAACGGCAAAGTCGCTGAAATGGGCATGCAGGTTACAGCGGAAGTACGCATTGAGATCGACAAACAGGCCCAGGGTCAACAAGCCAACCGAGTCACGGTACTGATCAACAAGCCGCTAGGTATTGTCAGTGGCCAAGCCGAAGACGGGCATCTACCGGCCATCACCCTGGTGCAGCCGCAAAACCGCTGGGCGGATGACAATGCGCGCTTCTTTTTTAATCCCAAGCAGCTCAAAAGCCTGGTGCCTGCGGGGCGGCTGGACATTGACTCCACCGGACTGCTGGTTTTGACCCAGGATGGTCGTGTTGCGCGCCAGCTTATCGGCGAAGACGCCGGCATGGAAAAGGAGTATCTGGTGCGTGTCGTGTACACCGGTGTCGAAAACCTGGCAGCGGCAACCTCGGCAGCAGCGACGTACGGTGGAAAACCCGACTTGGGAAAAGTCACTCAACTCAGCCGAATTGACGACGACGATCCGGTCAGATCAGACGTGCAATCGGTTTTTCCGAAAAGCCAACTTCAACGTTTGCGTCATGGCTTGAGCCTGGATGGCCAAGCTCTCAAGGCAGCCAAGGTTGACTGGCAAAACCCTGAGCAACTTCGTTTTGTTCTGACCGAAGGTAAAAAACGCCAGATCCGGCGCATGTGCGAGCTTGTGGGCTTGCGCGTCGTTGGCCTGAAAAGGGTTAGGGTAGGCCAGGTGATGTTGGGTAATTTACCTCTAGGTCAATGGCGTTACCTGGCCCCGCACGAGCGATTCTCATGAAACTACCCTCCCGATTCTGGGCCGATCTCAGTGCCCGTCACTTTGCGCAACTTGCTGCCAGCCCGGCCTTAGACCAAGTGGTTGCTGTTTTGCCAGTGGCGGCCACCGAGCAGCACGGCCCGCATTTGCCCCTGAGCGTGGACAAAGACCTGGTCGACGGCGTGGTTCAAGCAAGCCTGCCGCACTTGAGTGCCGATCTGCCGGTACTCTTTCTTCCAACCCAGCAGGTAGGCAAAAGTAACGAGCACATCCGGTTTCCTGGTACCTTGACTTTGTCCGCGCAAACGCTGATGGCAGTCTGGATGGAGCTGGGTGCCTGTGTGGCACGAACCGGTATTAAAAAACTGGTGCTGCTGAACTCCCACGGCGGACAAGTCAGTGTGATGGACATCGTTGCGCGTGATTTGCGCACGGCTCACGACTTGATTGTTTGCCATACAAGCTGGTACAACCTTCCCCTGGGCGAGGCGGTTATGGGTCTGTTCCCGGCTGATGAACACCGCTTTGGCATCCATGCCGGTGACATCGAGACCTCAATGATGCTGGCTCTGCGTGAACAACAGGTGGACATGTCCCAGGCACGTCACTTCATCTCCAGCTCGCAAGAACGTGCAGGCCTCTACGAGATTCTGGGCAATGGCATTTCAGCCAAGTTGGGCTGGCAAATGCAGGACTACAACGCCATGGGTGCGGCTGGCAACGCGGCGAACGCAACGGCCGCAAAAGGACAGGCACTCATTAACGCAGCGGGCATGCAGCTTGCCAAGCTGCTGGGTGAAGTTAGTACCCTGCCTGCATCCACGTTAAGAGAAAAAACCGATCTTTCCTTTGGACAGTAAGACTGGTTAGCGACTGGCTCGCAGCTTTCTCAGCTCGGCCTGCGTTTCATTCCAGAGGTCGTTGCCAACGTTGGCCGCTATCTGGGTATTGATCTGACCCAGCTTGTCACGCATACGAGCAGACTCAGAAGCTGGCAACTGGTTGATTTGCATGCCTTTGGCCTTGAGCTCATCAAGCGCTTTGGCCGCTTCGGCCCGGGTGTCTTTGCGCTCGAAGTCGCGGCTGGCAATAGCTGCATCCATCAACACTTTCTGTTCTGCCTTGTTCAACTGATCCCACCATTTTTTACTGACAAGCACAATCCAGGGGCTGTACACATGGTTGGTGATACTCAAGAATTTCTGTACCTCGTAGAACTTGCTGGACAAAATGGTGTTGTAGGGGTTTTCCTGGCCATCGACCGTTTTGGTTTCCAGTGCACCAAAGAGTTCCGAGAATGGCATGGGCACCGCATTCGCCCCCAAGGTTTTGAAGCTGTCCAGATAGACATTGTTTTGCATCACTCTCAATTTGATGCCTGCCATGTCTTCAAGTTTGTTGACCGGGCGCTGGCTGTTCGTCAGGTTGCGAAACCCGTTCTCCCAATAGACCAGGCCGACCAAGCCTTTTTCCTGCAGCTTGTCCATGACTTTCTGGCCGATCGGGCCGTCCAGCACGGCGTCCGCTTCTTGCACAGTGTTGAACAGGAATGGGGTGTCCCACAGCGCCATTTCTTTGGTGATGCCCACCAGCGTGGCGGTTGAGCCAACCATCATTTCCTGAGCACCGCCAACCAGTGCTTGCTGCATTTGGATGTCCGGGCCTAGGGCTGCTGCGCCGACTGTGCGCAAACGCATTTTTCCGGCAGAGGCTTTTTCAACCTGCTCGGCAAACAACTTCACAGCCCGGCCCTGGTTGCTTTGTTCGTTGAGGCCATACCCAAAACGAATCAGGCGGTTCTGAATGTCCTGGGCAGCAACGCCCAGGGAGGTGGTCAGGGCGGCAGCGCTGGCTGCGACCAGCAAGGTACGTCTAAACAGTTTCATGGAAGTCTCCTGGTTACAAAGTTAAGAAAAGAATTACCGCATCCATGCCACCGGCAAGGTCACGATCTGAGGAAAAGCGGTCAGCAGTGCCAACAGCACGATATAGGTCATGAGAAATGGGTTGACCCCACGTATGACACTGTGCATGGAGATGCGGCCCACGCCGGCGACCACATTGAGCACCGTGCCCACGGGCGGCGTGATCAAACCTATGGCACCGTTAAGAATGAACATCAGCCCAAAATAAACCGGGTCGATGCCGGCTTTGACGGCAATGGGCAGCATCACTGGCGCAAAAATCAGGATGGTTGGTGTGAGATCAAGCGCTGTGCCTATAAGAACGAGTACTACCATCATTACAGCCATCAACAACCTGGGGTTCTCAACCAAGGGCCCTAGCCAGCTGGAGAGCACACTGGGCAGGTCAGCCAGCGTGATCATGTAGCTCGCCACTTGCGCACCTGCACAGAGGAACATCACCACCGAAGTGGTTTTGGCAGCGCGCAGCAGCACGCCATAGACTTCAACAACCTTCATTTCACGGTGTACAAACAAGGCGATCACCAATGCATAAAACGCCGCAACGACGGCGGCTTCGGTCGGCGTGAAAATGCCGGTTTTCATTCCGCCAATGATGATCAGCGGCATGAGCAGCGCCCAGAAAGCGCGCGCGGTCACTTTGAGTCGCTGTGGCATGG
>JBILKC010000118.1:0-8082 GCA_044376885.1 Hylemonella sp.
CTGGCAGTTGCTGGAATGCTTTCGGAGAAAGGAGTTGCTTCAAACGCAAATCTTGCTTTGAACTTGTCTGTGTTAACGCAGTAGGGCCTATCCCATTGAAAACGCATCTCCCAGAGTTCTTTGGCCAGGGGAACGAACAGTCCCAAAATGCGTAAAAACCAAAGCGGAAAGCCAAACACTTTTGGTGCAACAGCAAGACTTTTAGCGCCCATCTCCATAAGGTCTCTGGGAGTCAATGTTGGCGCACAAGGCATATGCCAGACCTGGTCAAAGTCCGAATCCGGGGCCTCCAGCAAGGCGGAGACCGCCCTGGCGATGTCTGGTACGTAGGCAAAATCATGCGGCTGATCGATCGGCACCAAGAACTGTGCCGTTCCCCCCTTGCCAAGATTGCCAAAGACCACTTCACCCAATTGAGAAAGCAACACACGCGGGCCGACGAAGTCGGGGGCTCTGAGGGCGGTAAATTTCAACCCTTTGTGGGTCACAGCATCTTGCCAAATGCGTGTAATTTCTGCGCGCAGAGCCGGCTTGCCAGGATGATCTGTGAGACGCATGCCCTCATGCAGCGCTTCTACCTGGGGGCCATACATATACAGGTTGTCCACAAAGACGACTCGCAAACCATGCTTCAAAGATGCGTCAACGAGATTGCGCATGGCCACCGGCCATTGTTCGCGCCAAGTTTTGCTTTTGTATTCAAAGCCAATGGCGATAACCAATTGACGGAACCCCGCTAAACACGCTTGCACCGAATCCGCGTTCAAAACATCGCAGCGTTTGAAATGTACGCCTGCCGGAAGATCCTCTGGTGGGTTTCTCTGGGCTACCGTCACAGATAAGCCTTTTCCGGCTAAAAGCTTTACGGTGGCTTGACCCACTGCGCCGTAGCCTAGAACAACAACACTTGAATTCATGGCCTAACTCCGTTCATGTTGAAAAGAGAAATTCTCAGGGTTACTTGCAAGTATCACAATACAAATATGTGAATATAGAATATTCATTTATGAATAAAACCACCATCAATTTAGCTTTGTTGCCCTCTTTCCTTGCCGTTCTGGATCACCTTACCCTGGTCAATGCGGCAAAGTTTTTGGGTCTGAGCCAACCCACGCTGGGTCGTCATCTGATTGAGTTGGAAGCGCAGTTGGGGGTTGTCTTGTTTGAACGGACAGGACGTGGATTACTGCCTACGCCTCAGGCCATGCAGTTGTCAACCTATGCAAGGGAGATAGAGAGCCAAGCCTCGACCCTTTACCGTCTTGCAAAAAGCAGGAAGTTTGAGCTCAAGGGACGCGTTCGAATTTCGGCCAGCCAACCGGTTGCATGCGTGCTATTGCCACCTGTATTGGCGCGGATGCAAGATGCTTTGCCCGAAATTGATATTGACCTGGTCTCCAGCAACAACATCAGCAATTTGCTGCGGCGTGAGGCTGATATTGCCTTAAGAATGGTCAGGCCCAACCAGGACTCATTGATCACAAAAAAGATTGCCCAGGTACAAATCGTCGCATGTGCCCAAACGAGCTACATCAAAAGGAATGGCCAGCCGTCAAAAGCGTTGGATTTATTGAATCATCGAATGATCGGATCGGAGACCAATAGCGAAATTGAGACGCATGCAAAGTCATTAGGCTTTGGTCCTCAAAAATTCAATTACAGCTTTCGAAGCGACGACTACATGGCCCAGTGGGCGGCAATACAGTCCGGATTGGGTGTCGGCTTCACTGCCAATTATGTTGCGGCGAGTGACCCGAGAGTCACTTGTCTATTGCCTGACTTGAGACTGCCGGTACTGCCGATTTGGCTGACTGTTCACCGGGAAATCCGGGACAGTGGACCCATTCGCGCTGTCTATGATTTTTTGGCAAAGGAGGTGCCCGCAGCAATTGATCTGTTGGCTTAGCAATAATTCCTGTGTGGCGGTGCAACAGCTTGATGCCGCGAAGGATGTCGTCGTCGCTAACCAAAAGTACCTCATCTGCCAAGCCTTGCATATCGTCTAGCGCTTCAGGAATTGGCGTTCTGGTAGCGATACCGTCAGCGATGGTCGAGACGTGCGCGTGTTCGATCAAACGTCCCGCACGCCACGAGTCGACCATGGCGCTTGCGCCTGCCGAACCAACAGCGATCATTCGGGTGCCCTGTGAGCGGGCCTTCATGACGTGAGCGATGCCGTTGAACATTGCCCCGTTGCCCAGCGCTACCAGCAATACGTCGAGGCGCTGCGGCAAGCGCGAAAGCTCCAACCCGATAGTGCCCGCGCCCCCAACTGTGCAGACAGCGATTCGCATTCAAACTGGGGACTGTTGAGAAACTCCGAACTGATCACCGAAGTAGCCTGCTCAATTCGTTCGAGTGAGATACGGCCGTGGATGTTCATGCTTTGCGGCACTGAAAAGATTGAGTGTTCAGTCACAAGTCAATTGATTGGCGGCGAACTGATTTTTACACCAGTTTGCGATACTGAATAAATCCGCTTTTATCTGCAATTCGGTCATACAACAGCATGGCCTCAGTATTGGTTGCTTGCGTGAGCCACCAGACACGAGAGGCACCAGCTTCTGCCGCTGCGGCGTAGACGTGCTCAATCAGCGCTCTGCCAACACCCTTGCCACGAATGTCTGAATCGACAAACAAGTCTTGCAAATACACGTAGTCACCTGTAGTCCAGCAACTGCGATGCTGGATGTAATGCACCATCCCGATCAGACGCCCCTCAACTTCTGCCACTGCGCAGTGCATGGGTTCGCCAGGGTTATGAAAGCGGGACCATGTCGTTGCTGTAGTTTCATCGGCGATGCTTGTCTTGTAAAAAACCTGATAGCCCTTCCAGAGCGCTAACCACTGTTGGTAGTCGGCTGCGCGTGCCTTTCGTATATCCATTGTGACCCCTCCAATGTAGAAACCCGGTTCACGGCTGTTGCTTTGGCTTTGAGTCGCGCATGGCGGTCGCCAGCTTTGTGTCGCCTTGCCTCGCAAGTACCTCTGCGGCATTGAGGCGGTCTCGGTCCTCGCGGTTCTGGCTCAGCTTGGCCTTTCCTTCCAACCGTGTGATGGTGACTTCAATGCCTACAATGGCTTTGAGCATGCCGTCGATGTAGTCGGGGGCTGAATCTCCCATCTTCCAGGGTTTTGGTTCGGTTGCCTCATGCTTGCGTGTCAGACGACCCACCACGCCACGCACAAACTTTTCTGTATCCTGGACGGTCAGGCGCCCGTGGACATGCACGACCTCGTAATTCCAGGTTGGAACTTGACGATGGAATTCGTGTTTGCTGGGATACCAGTTCGGGGATATGTAGCTTTCTTCGCCGCGAAAAATCACCAATGCCTCCATCCCATTGCCGCATTGTTGCCACACGGGATTGGCCCTTGCCACATGCGCCGTGAGTACACCACGGTCAGCATCCAGTTCGAATGGAATGTGATTGGCGTCCAGGCCTTCGGACGTCATAGTGACCAGAGCGCCCAAAGGGTGGGTCTGAATAATCTTGTGCATAGCCTCTGGATTTTTGATCGAAAAGTGGGCTGGGATGTACATTGTCTCAACTGGCCTCTTAAGAATTTGATGTTCAGATTTTCGAACAATTCTGGTTTACCATGAAGATCCATTCTTTATTGAATTGAACATACCAGTTAAACATGCCAAAGATCGGATCGGTCCAGCGTGTCTGTGAAATTTTTCGACTCAAGATTCATGCTGGAGAACTCAGCCCGGGTGAGAAGTTGTCCTCAACCCGCGCACTGGCATCCGATCTGGGCGTTTCTCGGTCTACGGTGGTCACTGTTTACGAACAACTCGCATCCGAGGGGTATATCGAAACAGCACCTGGTTCACGCGCTCGCGTGTCCTTGAACTTTCCTCTCCCTGATAAGGCCCATCGCCCATCCCTTAAACCCATTCAAAGCGAGCAACGCAAGCTCTCGGCCTACGGGCGACGTACCTCGGCATTGAAGCTACCTGTAACGCCTGAAATCAAACCAAGAGAAATCAACTTTCTCTATGGCGCTATCGCAGATGAAGACTTTCCCAGGCTCATGTGGCGAAAGCTCCACAACCAAGCGCTCATGAAGCGGCAAGCACATCTTTACTATGCCGTCCCCGAAGGTTGCGTTGAGTTGCGCTCAGAACTGCAGGGCTATTTGCTTCGTGCGAGAGGTTTGTCATGCTCTCAAGAACAGATCATCATCGTCCAGGGGGCACAACAGGCCATTGATCTTTGCGCGAGGCTGCTGGTCGACCCGGGCTCTGAGGTATTGATGGAAGAGCCTTGTTATCTGGGGGCGCGGCTGACTTTTGAATCCATGGGGGCCAATGTCTCCCCGATCACCGTCGATGAGCAAGGGCTCATGTGCGACCAGTTGCCAACTGTCAAAAATGCGCTGGTCTATGTGACCCCATCGCATCAATTCCCGCTTGGATCCGTCATGTCCATCGGCCGCCGTCGTGAGCTCCTGGCATGGGCGGCCAGGAACCGTTGCTGGATCATCGAGGACGACTATGACAGTGAGTTCCGCTACGGCTTAAGACCTGTGCAGACGCTGCAGTCGCTGGATGTCGAAGGCTCAGTCATCTATATCGGAACGTTTTCAAAAACACTTTCACCGCAGTTGCGACTTGGGTATCTGGTATTGCCTGCGGAACTGGTGAAGGTTTTCCGTCAGGCCAAGCAATTGACAGATCGACATACGCCGAGTCCTGACCAGTTGGTGATTGCCCAACTCATCCGAAGTGGGGCCTACGAAAGACATATCCGGCGGGTCAGAAGGGCGAACGAGACCAAAAGAGCCGTGCTGATCGAGGCGATCCACAAACTCCTGCCCGTGCGAGTTGAAGTTGAAGGTACCGCTTCAGGTCTGCACATCGTCGTCTGGTTGGAAGATTTTCAGATCGAAGATGAACCAGATCTGATCGCACGCGCCAGGACTATCGGCATAGGCATTTGGAGCATCACGCCGCTTTACTCGGCAGGGAAAAAGCTCAGACGGAAAAAGTGTGCTGGACTGGTCATGGGCTATGCCGGCTTGACGCCTTCTGAAATCAAAAAGGGGGTTGAGCGATTGGCGCAAGCAATTCAACAGTGAAGTACTAAAGCAACGCTCAGAAAACCAGGTCAACCACCAGGTACTAGGCTGCGCCGCATTCCATTAGCAACTATTTCCGAAAATTGACCACGTGCTTCTGGATAGCAAAGGAAATAACCCACACACCCACTCCCGGTGAGCTCAGCAATAATCCATCAACAATTAACCATAGATGAAAAAGAAAGTAGCTCTACCGCTGTTGGCGATCGTCTTTGCAGGCGTCATCGCTTCACACATCAGTTTCAAAGCTCCCGACCACAGCTATTTGATGGTGATTGACGGCATAGAAATCGACGTTCTTGGAAAGATTCAAAATCAATGGCTTTCACAAACTCAAAATTGCAAGGGTGTGTCTCAACCGCAAGAAGATCAAGCAAAGTTTCAAGCCATTCTCAAAGCCATTCAGTCCTATAGCCCGCCGCAATCTCAATCTGCGCAAATCGCCGGTGTTTGGACCCTGGATAAATGGACCTTGACCGAAGTAGAGTTTGACGCCCTTCTACCAGCTATCGTCACCCTTCAGACCACCGACAGTGGAGAGCAAATTCTCCCCCGAGGCATTTGGAGTGGCCTTACCAAACCCTGGGTAGCCGCGCCTTTGATTCGAACCTATCTGCAAAAACAAGTGCCTGAGATTCCCAGTCGGTTGGTCAATTGTTTTAACCCTCGTTCAAAATCCTTTGGAGGTCCAAGTTAGGTTGCCAAAGCAAAATTCCCGGCGAGGTGCGGTGCCTGAGGCTACCTCTGGGTTTACAGAAATGAAAAGATAATGAAATCAATTTTTTCAGGAGACATGTATGCAAACGTATTTATCTCGTCGTCAACTTCTTGCTCTGAGTGTCGCAGGCCTGGCCACCACAAGTGCTTTCTCGCAAGAAAGGTATCCCAACAAATCCGTGACCTTGGTGGTGCCCCAAGCGGCAGGTGGGGCCAATGATGCGATTGCCCGCATCGTTGCTCAAAAGCTAACCGAGCTCTCTGGTCAATCATTTGTGGTGGAGAACCGTCCAGGTGCAGGTGGCAACATTGGCACCGCTTACGTAGCCAAAGCCAGGCCTGACGGCTATACGCTCATGCTCACAGCTGACAGCGCTTATGTGATCAATCCTTCGCTTTACAAAACGCCTGGATTTGATCCTCTGAAAGACTTTGAGCCCATCGCACCCGTAGCCACCGCTGGATATGTGCTGGTCGCGAATAACAGTTTTCCACCCAACAATGCCGCTGAATTGATTGCACTGGCCAAGCAGCAACCCGGAAAGATCATGATCGGGTCAGCGGGCAACGGGACAGTCAATCACCTTGTGGGCGAGATGTTGAACAAGGCCGCAGGCATTGACCTCGTGCATGTCCCTTACAAGGGCGCATCAGCAGCGGTGACGGACCTGGTTGGGGGACAAGTACAAGTATCGGTTCAGAGCCTTCCGTCATCGATCAGCTTTATTCGTGGCGGAAGAATCAAGGTTCTTGGCGTCGTCAACGAAAAACGCCTTGCGGCCTTGCCAAACTCGCCCCTTATCCAGGATGTCGTTCCGGGGCTGGCTGTCACGCCATGGTACGGCGTTTTTGCACCTGCCGGTACACCACGAACCATTGTTTCGCAGATGCAGACGCTCATCAACCAGGCTTTGGACGCCAGTGACGTCAAAGAAAAATTGGCAAACGTAGGTGCAGAACCCTACAAACTAAGCGGCGAACAGTTCATGGCTCTCATTCGGTCAGACTTGCCCAGATGGGCCAAAGCCGTCAAAGATTCGGGTGCAAGCGTCGACTGACTGAGTTATGGAGATGCAAATTTCAACGCACGTTCATAGTATTCGAGATCTAGATACTTATCAGGCTCAGGGGGAACCCCGCCCCACTGCCCTTCAATTTCTGCGCGCAGGGAGAGCGCATTGCGAAAGCCTGCCATGTCGAAGCGGCAGTCGCGCGACAGACCATGTCCAGGCTGAATCAAACCTTCGTAGCTGCGGATGGCGACTTCTTGAGTCAGGTTGAGTCGCTTGCGAAGTACAGAGATCACTTCAGTGCGGTTAGCAGGATCGTAGGTCATACGGCAACCTTCGATGTAAGCGGCAAGGTAACGCTCAAGAGCCCCGCTGTTGGACTGTGCCCATGAACGCATCGCAATAGGCACGATGGCTTGATAAGGGCCAAATAAATCTTTTACCTTACCCAAGCTGCGCGCCCCACGACTCTCAGCAACGAACGTCCACGGTGGATTCAACATTCCCACGGCATTTTCCGGACTCTGTGAAAACGCATTAACGCGGCTTTCGGTACCGCCGATGGGCACAAGTCTGTAGTCGCGACCGTCAACCAGACCCGCATTTTTAAGAATTTTTCGACCAACCAATGCGTAGGCGGTGTTTGGTGCGTCGACGACCATCGCTTTACCTCTCACATCTGCAAGAGATTGGATTTCAGGACCAACGAAAAGCTCTAACAGACCACTATCGCCACCCCCGAGGATCACTGCATCGACCTTGGCTACCTCAACCATTGCGACGGAATTATCAGCAGCAGTGTGAGCAATATCACTGCGACCAGCCGCAAGGCCTGCGCGCTGTTCAGCAGAGTTAGGTGTGAACTGCAACTCCAGTCGAATGTTCCGCTTGGCAAAGGCTCCCTTCTCTTCTGCCATATAGATGGGAATATTGGTCGCACTTCGAAATACGTTGACGCGCAGCATCACAGGATCATTTGCTGGAGGGCTCACGGCTGTGCCCGCGCAGCCAATAAGCAGCATGAATGATGCAGGAATTAAAAAAAACTTGCTGTGAATTCGAATCATGAAATTTTGTCTCCAGAGAACTGACTTTAGTGTGTGCGCAATTGTCATACAGCGCCTGTTATCGGCTTTTCTGCACTTGAAGCGGCATGACTGTTCCGGCGTTGTTACCCCAGGCATTGCGAATATAAGTCGCCACAGCGGCGACCTCTGGGTCTGTGAGCGTATGCCCGAAAGGAGGCATGCCATAAGGGCGCGGATTG
>JBILKC010000119.1:0-8050 GCA_044376885.1 Hylemonella sp.
AAAAAGCAGCGAAGGAGCGGCCAGCAAAGCTGCGGCCGTTGATTGAAGAATGCTTCGGCGCTGTAAGGTCATGGAGATCTCCTGAGGAGCGAAGGGATGGTTCCGGTTGGTTGGTTCAATAAGGGCCAGAAGCAGATGCTTTTCATAAAGACTTTCGTCGCCATAGCAACAACTTACCCTGTAATTAGTATGGTCATCATACAACTTGGGGCCTCAGAAGCTCTCGGGATTTACCCCGAGACCCGAGGCTCATTTTGACCGGATGGACCGGCCAAAAGAGGCCTCGCCAGCGCAACGCCCTCCTGCTGCCAGAAGGCCGGGTCCGCCTGCTCAATGCGCACAATGGCGTTGTTCATGTGCCGGGCCGCGGCCCGGCGGGCAGCGTCTGAATCGCCCCCCTCAATGGCTTGCGCGATGGCCTTGTGCTCTTCTTTGACCTGCTGCACAAAGTCTCTGCGCCGGGACTCATTGGCCCGGGTAACCTGGGTTGCGCCACGCAGGAATTGCCTGAGGTAATCCAGGGTGCTGATCAAGAAAGGGTTCTTTGCCGCGTCGGCAATCGCGCGGTGGTAATTGACGTCTTCCTCGACGCCGTCACCCCCGGCTTTGACGGCTTTGTCCAGCGCAGCAATCGATTGACGGATGCGCTTGAGATCCTTTGCGTTGCGCCGTGCCGCGGCCAATCCCGCCACTTCGGCCTCCAGGGCGCGGCGTACTTCGACCATCTGGATGACCGCTTGTTTGGACAGGCTGGAGCGGGCGTCAAAATTAAGCGGTGAAAAGCTGGCTGCTTTGACAAAGACACCGCTTCCCTGGCGGGATTCAAGCAAGCCCAATGACTTGAGCCTGGAGACGGCTTCGCGCACCACCGTGCGGCTGACGCCAAACTGCTGCACCAGAACGGCTTCTGTCGGCAATTTGTGACCCTCTACCCAGCGGCCGGATCTGACCTCCTGGGCCAGCGTCTCCGCCACCTTATCGGTCAGCAGAACGCCGGGCACTGCTTGAAGAAATTGACTGGCCATGTGGGGATAGCTTTGTACTTACAAATATTCAATGGATCAAGAGGTGTGAAGCTCATGGGCATAAAGCTGCCTCTATTCAATGTACTCGATAGACATTGATTATCTGACCTTCAATACTGGAGATTAACCCGATGAACATGCCCAAAGGTGTAGAGGCATCGGCCTATCCAATGATTCCAGCGCGTGCGGCACCTTACGGCATGTCGCTGGGTCGTCGTTTGACAGAAGGCCCCATCAAAAATGAAATCCGTGCAACACGCCATCTGCTTGCCTCACACGTAGCAGTGGCTGTTGTCGGTCAAGCCAGGAACAACTCAATCCACAATGGCGTGGCATGCGCACGCTTCGCCATGGGCCGCAGACACCAACTCGGTCAAGATGCCGCAGGCGTGGGTACCGCGCTCCTCAGTGCAACGCGCACGCAGTTGCAACAACTGTTTTTCCAGTGCCTGCATACTCTGCAGTCGTGCCCGCACTTTGGCCAACTGCTGATCAACCAGCAAATTAACATCCTCACAGTCTTCGCCTGGCTGATCGACAAACCCCAATAAAACGGCCACTTGGCTGAGCGACATTTCCAGTGCCCGGCAATGTCGGATAAACGACAGTCGCTCCAGGTGAGTGGTGTCATAGTCGCGATAGCCATTCTCTTTACGGGCAGGTTCTGGCAAAAGGCCCTGTTTTTCGTAGTAGCGTATGGTTTCAATGTCCACACCCGTGGCACTGGCGAGCTGTTTGATCTGCATAGACCGGACTCCTCATCAAGGTGTTGACACTGTAGCAGCTACAGGGTTTCAAATACTCACTTTACAAAGGAACTCAACATGTCTGCCCATTGCTGCGAACAAGAAACGCCCTCACCCCATCAGATAGCCAACCTGGCGCGCTACCGCAAAGTGCTCTGGATTGCGCTGGGTGTAAATCTGGCAATGTTTCTCGTCGAAATTGCGGCCAGCCTGGCGTCGGGATCCCTGTCGTTGCAGGCAGATGCCATTGACTTTGCGGGCGACTCACTGAACTATGGCGTATCGCTGGCGGTTCTTGCTTCAGCGCTGTCTTGGCGTTCATATGCCGCGATCGGCAAGGCGATCAGCATGATGGCTTTCGGCCTGCTCGTTCTGGGACAAGCGCTGTGGGCCGTGTGGTACGGTGGTGTACCCGATGCCGCTGCCATGGGCGCAGTTGGCACACTGGCTCTCGTGGCCAACGTCAGCGTTGCATGGATGCTTTATGCGTTTCGCGAGGGCGATGCCAATATGCGCAGCGTATGGTTGTGTTCGCGCAATGATGCCATCGGCAATTTGGCGGTCATGGCGGCGGCGGCAGGCGTCATAGGCTCGGGCAGCGCATGGCCGGACTTGGCTGTGGCAAGCTTGATGGCTGCCTTGGCGCTTAGCGGGGGATGGTCGGTATTGCGTCAGGCACGCCGCGAGATGCATGTCAAAGCTGGGACTTAGGGGGCAACCATGAAAACTGAAGTCCTAACGAACCAGGAATTGCTGCAAACGACCTCCAGCAGAGCCTTGCGCGCTCTACCGCACAGACTGCCAAGGCTTGGGCGATCAAAGTGGATCGTCTGGACTTCCCAGGAAGTCTCCCATCCTCTCTAACCCTCAAACCCTAGCCGTTCGACGCTCAAGCCGGCCCGCTTCTCTGCCACCCGCAGAGAAGCAACCCTCTGCATTAACCAAACCCAAGGAACCCTTTCATGACCCAGTCTTCCACTTCTTCTGCGTTCGCAAACACCGCCTCATCTGAGAACCGGGAACTGCAATCGGACGCCTTGCTGGAGCGTCTGCAGTGGCGCTACGCCACCAAAAAAATGCAGCCCGCCAAGGCCGTCCCACAGGACAAGGTAGAGCGAATTCTGGAGGCCGCGCGCCTGGCACCTTCCTCCAGTGGCTTGCAGCCCTACGACATTGTGGTCGTCAGAAGCCCGGTGGTACGCGAACAAATCAAGCCTATCGCATGGGGCCAAGGGCAGATTACAGATTGCTCACACCTGCTGGTATTCGCAGCTTGGGATACCTACACCGCTGAGCGCATCAACCAGATGTTCGACTTGACCAACGCCGAGCGCGGCGGCACCAACGAAGGCTGGGAGGCCTACCGGCAAAAACTGCTGGCGAGTTACCCGTCGCGTCCAGCGCAAACCAATTTTGAGCATGCCGCACGCCAGGCTTACATAGGCCTGGGCGCCGCCCTGATTGCTGCCGCTTTTGAAGAGGTTGACAGCACGCCCATGGAAGGCTTTGACCCTGAGGCGCTGGACATAATTTTGGGCCTGCCTGAACGTGGCCTGCGCAGCGTGGCCATCATGCCCTTGGGCTATCGAGAGACCGACAAGGACTGGTTGGTCGGCCTCAATAAGGTACGCCGTCCACGTTCGCAATTTGTGATCGATCTGTAACTCATCGCCCGGACAGCCCAAGATGTCCAAAGCCAATGGCAGCTTGGGCAAGCCAACCACTTTCTGGTTGGCATTTCTCCGCACTTGCTGACGCTAGGCCTTTTTGACCCATGATCCACACCAACCGGCTGCAGCGACCATTTTTCCCGCGAAGAGAGGGCACGGTCCTGATGCTTCGCCGGACTTTCCCTGGTACAGGGCGCATCCGCTGCATCGACTGCCAGGCATGTAGGCCTTGAATTTCGTTGCATCTACTTTTGTAGCGTCATCCACGTAACCGAGCGCAACGGCCTGAGCGTCTTTTTCATCAACCATCGGAAGATTAGCCGCTACTGTGGGCGAAGTATTCGGCACTGCGTCTGGCACTGTTGCCGGAGCTGGAGGCGGAGTTGGCGTGGTGTTCGCTCGTGGGGCGGGAGGATCTGATTTTGGAGAACAGGCTGCCACCAGAGCAACACCCAATAGTGGTGTGATGGCTATAAAACGTCTGCGCGTTGGTAAGGTGATCATGTCAATTTTCCTTAGAAGTTAGTTTTGAAACTTAGCAGTTGGGTTGAAGCTTTGATCGGCTGCTACAAAGGCGCCACCCAATCCATCAACGCCTTGCCGCCGGCGGCTGCGGCTGCGCTGACGCAGGCCCCCCAGCTTATGTCCATCACCGACAAGCCAACCGGCCATTGCGTGAGCGTGGCGAGATTCGTGAGGTCATAGGTGGCGTAGGCAAAAAAGCCAAATAGTGCCGCCAAGCCCACGGTCTTGGTCCAGTCGGGTGCAGGTCCAGCGGGTAGCACCGCAAACACCACCAGCCCGAGCCCGAACAGGGCGTAGAAGAGCACCGCCGCCGGCACATTGGGTTTGTCGGCCATCAGGTGGCCGATACCTTGTTGATACATTGGTTTGGCGATGACGCCCAGCCACAGCAGATCCAGCCCCACCATGACGATCATGGTGCCAACATAGGCGGCAATCTGCCTTTTCATGATTGCAGCGCAGATGCCGCCGCCGGGTCCCTACTGGAGCCCGACAAGGCGGTGTGGGATCCATGCTCACCCATCGCCACAGGTTTGCCCGCGATGACAGAGGCGATCATCCCGAACACCCTCACCATCTTGCTGTTGGGCCCATCCCAGTAGTCGGCCTTATCAGGAGTGAACTTCAGCAGCGCCAGGTTGCTTGAGTCCGGGCCTTCGGGAAACCATGGCTTTGCGAACACACTCCACAAGCTTTTGATGCGTGCACGATCGGTATCGATTTCTCCTTGTCCCGAGAGCGAAGCATAGGCACCTTGATCCCTGTCCATGAAACTGAGATTGACCGTGCGCAGACGTTCGACTTTCGAGGACTGCACGTCGGTGAAGAACCAGAGTGCGCCTTGGGCATCCATCTCCAGCGCGGTCATCGGACGGCTGACCAGGGCACCTTCGTCGTCCAAGGTGGTCAGCATGGCGATTGGGATGTTTTCGATCAGTTTGGCGACGTGGGTGAGTTCGGCCGTGGTCTGAGTTGCGATTTTCATAGGTGAGCCTCTTTGTCGTGTGGTGGTGCAGTTATTTGGCGCGCGCCGTTTGCGCCCGTGAAGGCGCGGTGGGTGGCGGCTACCAATCTACTGCTGCGAATGCGGGCGGTCTGTGCGTTGGCCCCTATAGCGAATCCTTGCACCCGCTTCGCGAGCTTTACGCAGGGTGACCTTTGCGTTCGCATGAGTTCTTTCAATCGTTGTCATAGTGGAAAACAATATAGAAAATAACTTAAGCGACATACAATTCAATTGTGAAAAACTATTTATCTTCACGCTCTTCACTTAACCTAAAGAAAACATCATGTCCCTTATCAATACGCAAATCCAAGCTTTCAAGAACGAGGCTTTCCACAATGGCAAGTTCGTCACCATTACCAATGAGACCCTCAAAGGTAAGTGGAACGTCTTCATTTTTATGCCTGCCGCTTTCACCTTCAACTGCCCGACTGAAGTCGAAGACGCAGCAGACAACTACGCAGAGTTCCAAAAGGCCGGCGCTGAGGTCTATATCGTTACCACCGACACCCACTTCGCGCACAAGGTGTGGCATGAGACATCCCCAGCCGTGGGCAAAGCCAAATTCCCCCTGATTGGTGACCCAACCCATGCGTTGACACGTGCTTTCGACGTGCATATCGACGCTGAAGGTCTGGCACTTCGCGGCACGTTCATCATTGACCCCTCCGGGACCATCAAGACCATGGAAGTTCACTCCAATGAGATCGCCCGTGACGTGAAAGAAACCGTGCGCAAGTTGAAAGCTGCACAGTACACCGCCGCTCACCCCGGCCAAGTGTGCCCTGCCAAGTGGAACGAAGGAGCCAAGACCATTGCACCGTCGATCGACCTGGTCGGCAAGATCTAAATAGGTTCTGCGGCTATTGCTGCGTGCAAGCGCAGGATGCCGGGCAGCGTTCTGGTGAATTTTTACCAGGCCGTCCGGCTTTTTTATTCCCAAATCAACCTGTCATCCTTTTTAAATCCATCTTTATTGCTCTGAAAAATAGCCAATAACGATTCTCCCAAAGGAATCACCATGTTAGACGACACCCTCAAATCCCAACTCGCTGCCTACCTGAAACTCCTGACCTTGCCGATCGAGATCGTGGCTTCTCTGGGTAATGACAGCAACTCTGTAGAGATGCGTGAGTTGCTTCAAACCATTGAGAGCTTGCGTGCCGACAAAATCAGTGTGGCCTATGACGGTACTGATTCACGCAAGCCGTCTTTCGCCCTCAAGCGCGCCGGCTCTGACACCAGCCTGCGCTTTGCTGGCTTACCTTTGGGACATGAGTTCACATCCCTGGTGTTGGCCTTGCTTTGGAGCGGAGGTCACCCACCCAAGGTGGAAGCGGATGTGATTGAACAGATCAAAAGTCTGAGTCCTGTCGATGGCAGCGACTTCAACTTTGAGGTCTACATGAGCTTGAGCTGCCACAACTGCCCCGATGTGGTGCAGGCGCTCAGCCTGATGGCCATATTCAACCCCAAAGTGAAAACAACAGTTATCGAAGGTGGCGCCTTCCAGAATGAAGTGACCACGCGCGAAATCATGGCTGTGCCCAGCATTTATTTGAATGGGGCGCTGTTTGGTAATGGCCGTATGCTGGTGGAAGAAATTGTGGCCAAGCTCGACGCTGGTGCTGCCGTCAAGGATGCGGCCAAGCTATCAGCCAAAAAACCCTTTGACATGTTGATTGTGGGCGGTGGCCCAGCCGGGGCAGCCGCAGCGGTGTATGCAGCGCGCAAAGGTATTCGCACCGGCGTGGTGGCTGAGCGCTTTGGCGGCCAGACCAATGACACCATGGCCATCGAAAACTACATCTCCGTACTGGAAACCGATGGCCCCAAGTTCGCAGCCGCACTGGAAGCCCAGGTCCGGCAATATGGGGTGGAGATCATGAACCTGCAACAGGCCAGCAAGCTGATCCCCGCTTCCCAAGCGGATGGTCTGGTTGAAATTCAGTTGGCCAACGGGGGTACCCTCAAAGCCAAAACCGTGGTGTTGTCCACCGGCGCACGCTGGCGTAATGTCAATGTGCCCGGCGAAGCCGAGTACAAAAACAAAGGTGTGGCTTACTGTCCGCATTGCGACGGGCCCTTGTTCAAGGGCAAAAAAACGGCCGTGATTGGCGGTGGCAACTCCGGCATTGAGGCGGCCATTGACCTGGCCGGCATCGTGGCCCACGTCACCGTGATCGAGTTTGCTGAACAGCTCAAGGCTGATGCGGTGCTGGTCAAAAAGCTTTACAGCATGCCCAATGTCACTGTGCACACCAATGCCCAGACCACCGAGATTACTGGCGCCAATGGAAAAGTAAACGGACTTCGATACAAAGATCGCGCCACCGGAGCGGATCACCACATCGACGTTGAAGGTGTGTTCGTGCAGATCGGCCTGGTGCCCAATACAGAATGGCTCAAGGGCACGGTCGACCTGAGCAAATTTGGCGAAATCAACATCGATGCCAAAGGCCACACCGATGTTCCAGGCGTGTTTGCGGCAGGCGACTGCACCACGGTGCCATACAAGCAGATCGTTATTGCCGCCGGTGCTGGTTCAACGGCGGCGCTCAGTGCGTTTGATCACCTGATCCGGCATTAAGGGCATCACTGGCATACATCAAGCGGCTCATGCTATGTGGTCCGACCGGGCTCACGCCACCAGCCGGCAATCAAGAAAGCTGAGGTTTGACCTTAAGACTGCTTGAAGTGACTGATGTGGTGGCCGTCCGGATTCTGTAGTTGTCGTCAACCACCTGCGACACCATGTCAGCCGTTACCGCTGAAAGTGTCCAGCCCAGATGACCGTGACCGGTGTTGTAGTACACATTGGCAGCATTGCCCCGACCCACGCGCGGCATCATGTTGGGCATCATGGGGCGCAGACCCGCCCAAGGCACCACCTGGCGGGTGTTGATGCCAGGGAAGCATTGGTTCACCCAATCGACAAGCGGACGAATACGGTCAGCGCGGATGTCTTTGTTGTAGCCGTTGAATTCTGCCGTGCCTGCCACACGGAAACGATCCGCCCCCAACCTGCTGGTGACCAGCTTGGTTTCGTCGTCCAGCAAGCTCACGGTGGGTGCGGACGCC
>JBILKC010000120.1:0-8018 GCA_044376885.1 Hylemonella sp.
GGCCCACAACGACGCTGCTGTGGCAGGCTTGGTGGAGTCGGGCATCCGGGCTGCGTTTTTTCATGGCACGCCCAAGCCCGAACCCAAGCCCGGCGAGCGCCCGTTCTGGGAAGTGCCACATCCGCGCGCGGAAGTCGAGCGCCTGCTCAAAGCCCATCAGGGCAAGCCCTTGCTGGCCATACACGCTGCCGTGCTCGGGCCGCACTATTCAACGCTGGAGGTGGCGCTGCATGATTTCCGTATGGCCAAAGAGCTGGGACTGATTGCCTCGCTGCACCAGGGCGGGGGTCCGGCACGCTGCCCCGACGGCTGGGACCAGCTGGAGGCCCAGGGCCTGCTGGGCTCGCATGTCAATATCGTTCACGGCCATGCTCTCAGTGATGCGCAGCTCAAACGCTTTTGCGAACTTGGCATGAGCTTCTCGGCTGCTGCCGAGAACGAGATGACCCAGGGACACGGTCACCCGATCACCGGACGCCTGTTGGCCCTGGGCAAGGCCCCGTCTCTCGGCGTTGACCTGGAAAGCGTGATCAGCGGCGACATGCTGACCCAGGCGCGCGTGGCGCTGGGTGTTCAGCGCAGTCTGGACAACGTGGCTTACAGGCAAGCGCATGGCAGCATTCCGGCCACCTCAACCGTGACCACGCGCCAGGCCTTGTCCTGGGTGACGGTGGAAGGCGCGCGCATGCTCGGGCAGCTTGACCGCATCGGTACGCTGGCCGCTGGCAAGCAGGCGGATCTGGTGCTCATTCGCGCCGATGACCTCAATATGCAGCCGGTCCACGATGCCGTGAGTTCCGTGGTGATGCAAACCTCCCTGGCCAATATTGACAGCGTGATGGTGGCAGGGGTCTGGAAGAAGCGCCATGGCCAACTGCTCCAGGTGGATCTGCCGCCCAAGCTGCAGGCATTGCGTGAATCCGGCCAGCGCATCACGCAGGCACTTAGACTATCAAAATAATAGCTTCACCTTCAATTACTACAAGGGCTAAGGCCACATTTATCTAAGATTATGGTACAACGAACGATCAAACTCCACCTCAACGGTAAGCCCGCTGAGCTGACGGCCGAAGACGACACGCCGCTTATTTACCTGCTGCGCCACGACTGTGATCTCAAGGGCACACGCTTGGGTTGCGGTGCCAACCAGTGCGGTGCCTGCCATGTGCTGATCGACGGCCAATCACTGCCTGCCTGCGACACACCCTTGTGGGCTGTGGATGGCAAGCAGGTCATCACGGTGGAAGGGTTGGGCAGCGCAGACCAGCTGCATCCCCTGCAACAGGCCTTTCTTGATGAGCAGGCGGCGCAGTGCGGTTATTGTTCTTCCGGCATGCTCATCGGCGCCGCAGCCCTGCTGCAGCGCAATCCCAAGCCCACCGAAACCGAGGTCCGTGCGGCGCTGGACAAGCACCTGTGCCGCTGCGGTGCCCATAACCGCATCGTGCGAGCAGTTCTCAAGGCGGCGCAAGCATGAGCGCGCCACGTCTTGAATTTCTGGCAGATGGCACGGTGACCGTGCGCATCGGCAAAGTTGAAATCGGTCAGGGCATTGTGACCGCCATGGCGCAGATTGCTGCCGATGCCTTGGCTTTGCCGCTAAGCAGCATCCGCATCGAGACGGCCAACACCGTGACCGGACCGGATGAAGGTGTGACAGCCGGTAGCCTGTCTGTGCAGGATGCGGGTGCCACGCTCAGGCAGGTGTGTGAAGAAGCACGAAGGGACTTTGCGGAAAACCCGTCGCTGCGCCCTGGCTGGCCTGCCCCTGGGGCAAAGACTCATTCAGGTCAACCTGTGGTGGGTAGCTCGGTTCCCAGGTTTGACCTGCTCGACAAGTTCGTTGGGCATCCCCGCTTTATCCATGACCTGTCCTTGCCAGGTCTGTTGTACGGTCGTGTAGCTCGCCCTCCGTCTCCCGGTGCACAGTTGCTGGAGGTGGATTTGCAGGCCGTTCAGGCGCTGCCCGGTGTGGTGGCGACGGTGCGTAACGGGCGTTTTCTGGGCGTGGTGGCCAACAACGAGTACGCGGCTGTCAAAGCCCTGGCTGTTCTGGCGCGCAAAGCGCAATGGCAGGAGGCCCAAACCTTGCCACCAGTTCATGCACTGGCCGATTACCTCCGCTCTCAGCCCCATGAAACAAGCGTCTATGCTGAAAAGCTGGCAAAGCCGGAGTCTCCATCCGGGCAAGTCACCGGCTCAGAGGCTGCTCCGGCTGTGAGGAGCTTCAAGGCCAGCTACAGCCGGCCTTTTCTGGCCCATGCCTCAATAGGACCGTCCTGCGCTGCCGCAGTCTGGCATGGTCAGGGTGTGGAAGTCTGGTCGCACAGCCAGGCCATCTACAACTTGCGCGCCGATCTCTCCAAAATGCTGAGCCTGCCCGAACAGGATATTGTGGTTCGCCATGTGGAGGGGGCTGGTTGTTATGGCCACAACGGCGCTGACGACGTGGCCGCCGATGCGGTGTTGTTGGCGCAAGCGGTATCCGGCCGAGCGGTGTTGGTGCAGTGGACGCGTGAGGACGAAATGAGTTGGTCGCCGCTGGGCGCCGCCATGGTGGCGGATCTGCAAGCGGAGGTAGACGCCCAGGGCCGGATTGTGAACTGGCAGCACGCGGTCATTTCAACTGGCCACAGTTCACGCCCGGGCCGTTGGCCCAGTTCGGTGCTGCTGGCGGCTACGCATTGCGCTGGCGCGCCTGAAATGCCGCTGTCGATCAACATGCCCTTGGCCAATGGGGGTGGGGCTCAACGCAATTCGGTCCCGGTCTACAACTTCCCTGCCTGGCGGGCCGTCAACCATCGGGTGATGACCATGCCGCTGAGAACCTCCTCATTGCGTTCGCTGGGGGCACATTGCAATGTGTTTGCCGCAGAGTCCTTCATGGACGAAATAGCGACAGCGCTTGAAATCGACCCACTGGTGTTTCGTCTCAACCATCTGGACGATACACGCACACGGGCCGTGCTGGAAAAGGCAGCTGAGATGGCGGCTTGGTCTGACCGACAGCCGGAATCCGGCCAGGGCATGGGACTGGCCGTGAGCCGCTACAAGAACACCGGTTCGTTTTGCGCCGTGGTGGCGCTTATTGATGCCGGCCGTGAGCTACGTGTCAAAAAATTGTGGATTGCCGTCGATGTCGGGCAGGTGGTCAACCCCGATGGTGTGCGTAACCAGATTGAAGGCGGCGCGATTCAGACCGTGAGCTGGGTGCTCAAAGAAGCCGTGCAATTTGACCAGACCCGGGTTCAGAGCAGCACCTGGGACACTTACCCCATCCTGCGTTTTTCTGAAGTGCCCGAGATTGAAATACACCTGATCGACCGTCCGGATCTCCCGTCACTGGGGGCGGGAGAGGCCACGCAAGGGCCGGTTGCTGCCGCCATTGCCAACGCCTTGGCCCATGCATTGGGTGTAAGGGTGCGTGAGATGCCCATCACGGTAGATGCCGTGGCCAAAGCGGCCTGGAACTGATACGCATGCCATTGGCCTGACCAGGAGAGCACAAATGAAACCGTATCTGAAACCGTATCTGGTGGCGAGCATCGTCACTGGGCAAAGACCCGGATGACCACTATCCATTTCATGGGCGTTGGCAAAATGGGTTTGCCCATGGCTTGTCATCTGCAAGCTGCGGGACATTCGATAACCGTAAGTGACCCCAGCCCCACCCAGCGACAAGCAGCCCTGGAGCGCGGACTGATGGTTCTGCAAGATGCTTCAGCCGCTATCGGGCTTGCCGACCAGGTTTTTTCCTCCCTGCCGGGCGATGCCGCATTGCTGGAGGTGGCCGGACAGCTTGCCGGTTCAGCCCGGCCCGGTACGGTCTTCATAGACACCAGCACCGTGTCACTACCGGCCTCCCGTCAGGCAGCCGAGCTATTGGAAGCAGCGGGTGTGATTTACCTGCGCACCACGGTGTCCGGTAACAACAAAATGGCCGACGCAGCCCAGCTCACCGTCATGGCTTCGGGCCCGCGCGAAGCATACGACCTGGTTCTGCCCCTGTTGCGCAAGCTGGGGCCTAATCAGTTTTATCTGGGAGAGGCCGAGCAAGCCCGGCTCATGAAGCTGGTGGTTAACCTGATGATTGCGCAAACCAGCGCCATGCTGGGCGAAGCGCTGACCCTGGGGCGCAAGGGCGGTCTTCAGTGGCAAGACATGTGGCAGGTCCTGGGCGCAAGCGCAGTGGGCTCGCCCATCGTCAAGGCCAAGTCGGTGCAGCTCAGCGAACGCGATTTCACACCCACCTTTACGGTGGAGCAGATGATCAAAGACCTGGGCTTGATACTGGGTGCGGGCGCGGATAGCCATGTCCCTTTGCCGCAAACCGCCATGACCTTTCAGGCCATGCAGGCGGCAGTTGCGCAAGGCGATGGCCTGGATGACTATGCCGCCATCATCAAAGTAGCCGAGCGGTCAGCGGGGCTGGGTGATGATGTGTAAATGCAATGGCGTGTAGCCCTGGAAATTTGGAGAAACGGATGAAGAACTTCATGTACGCCCCTTTGCCCGCCAGGGTCGTTTTTGGCGCTGGCGCCATTTCTCAGTTGGCCAAGGAAATTGATCTGCTCGGTGCCAGAAAAGCATTGGTTCTGTCTACGCCAGAACAACGCGCTGCTGCCGAGATGGTGGCGGATTTGCTGGGAAACCGCGCAGCGGGTATTTTTGACCGTGCGGTCATGCATGTGCCCCTGGAGACTGCCCGGCAAGCCCGGGAAGTGGCGCACACACTTGGCGCGGATTGTGCGGTGGCCATTGGCGGGGGCTCGACCACCGGCCTGGGTAAAGCCATTGCGCTGGATTCCGGCTTGCCTATTCTGGCTATTCCCACCACCTATGCCGGCTCAGAAATGACGCCAATTTATGGCATCACCGAGGCCGGTTTGAAAAAAACCGGTCGTGATGTCCGGGTGCTGCCGCGCACCGTGATCTACGACCCCGAACTTACCCTGAGCCTGCCGCTAGGCATGAGCGTGACCAGCGGCATCAACGCCATTGCACATGCCGCCGAGGGGCTCTATTCGACGGAAAGCAACCCGGTGATGGACCTGATGGCCGAAGACGGAATCGCCGCATTAGGCCGGGCTCTACCAGCTATAAAAAAAGTAGCAAAAGACCCTCAGGCGCGCAGTGATGCCCTGTATGGGGCCTGGCTGTGCGGCACGGTACTCGGGCATGTGGGCATGGCCTTGCACCACAAGCTTTGCCATACGCTGGGCGGCAGTTTCAACCTCCCGCATGCCGAAACGCACACCATTGTGCTGCCCCATGCATTGGCCTACAACAGCAAAGACGCACCGTTGGCCATGCAACGCATTGCCCGTGCTTTGGGCGGCAGTTCTGCCCCGCAGGCGGTGTTTGACCTGGCCCGTGACAACGGCGCTCCTGTGGCGCTGAAGGATATCGGCATGAAAGCTGCTGATCTGGACAAGGCCTGTGATCTCGCCATGCAAAACCAGTATCCGAACCCCCGGGCCCTAGAGCGCGTCGCCATACGCAAGTTATTGCAAGACGCTTTTGAGGGGACGCGCCCTGAGGCATGATGCATTTATCCGGGGAAAACAGACACGCGATCAAAACCAGTCAGTCAGTAGCAGGTTCAAGTGGATAATATTCGGTCAGGCCTAACACAACCGGCCTGAATCAATTACTCAAGAGGTTATCGATATGGATTCGGCACAGTCAAAAATTATTTACACCCTCACAGATGAGGCCCCCTTGTTGGCCACCCATGCTTTTCTCCCCATCATTCGCACGTTCACGTCTGCAGCGGGTGTGGATGTCGAGACGGGTGATATTTCTGTAGCGGCCCGCGTACTGGCTTGCTTCCCGGAGTGCCTGAGTGATGATCAAAAAGTACCGGACACCTTGTCTGAGCTTGGCCGTCTGACCCTGCTGCACAGCACGAACATCATCAAACTTCCCAATATCAGTGCTTCGCAAGGTCAATTGATTGCCTGCATCAAGGAGTTGCAAGGCAAGGGCTACGCCATTCCGGACTTTCCCGAAGACCCCAAAACGGAAGAAGAAAAATCCATACGCCAGCGTTACGCCAGATGTATCGGCAGTGCTGTCAACCCGGTACTGCGCGAGGGCAACTCAGACCGCCGTGCGCCGCTGGCTGTGAAGAACTATGCACGCAAGAACCCGCACACCATGGCCCCGTGGAGTCAGGCCTCGCGCACCCATGTCTCCCACATGCACGGTGGCGATTTTTACCATGGCGAAAAATCCATCACGATAGACCGGCCACGCGATGTCCGCATGGAGCTGATCACCAAATCCGGCAAGACCATCGTTCTCAAGAAAAAAGTTTCGCTGCTCGATCGCGAAGTCGTCGACAGCATGTACATGAGCAAGAAAGCGCTGTTGGAGTTTTACGAAAAAGAGATCGATGACGCCTACAAAACCGGCGTGATGTTCTCGCTGCATGTCAAGGCCACCATGATGAAGGTCTCGCACCCCATCGTGTTCGGCCACTGCGTCAAGATTTTCTACAAGAAAGCCTTTGAAAAACATGCCAAGCTGTTTGACGAATTGGGCGTCAATGTCAACAACGGCATGGCCAATTTGTACGACAAAATTGCATCACTGCCGCAAACCAAACAAGAAGAAATCAAGCGCGATCTGCATGCCTGTCATGAAGGCCGGCCTGAGCTGGCAATGGTGGACTCGGCCAAAGGCATCACCAACTTTCATTCACCCAACGATGTGATTGTGGATGCTTCCATGCCCGCCATGATCCGCAACGGCGGCAAGATGTGGGGGGCCGATGGCCGGCTCAAGGACGTCAAGGCCGTGATGCCCGAGAGCACTTTTGCCCGCATTTACCAGGAGACCATCAACTTCTGCAAATGGCATGGCGCGTTCGATCCCAAAACCATGGGCACCGTGCCCAACGTAGGCCTGATGGCCCAGCAGGCCGAAGAATACGGCTCACACGACAAGACCTTTGAGATTACCGAAGATGGCATTGCCAATATTACCGACATCAACACTGGCGAAGTGCTGTTGAGCGAAAACGTGGAGACTGGAGATATCTGGCGCATGTGCCAGTGCAAGGATGCGGCCATTCGCGACTGGGTCAAGTTGGCCGTCAACCGCGCCCGCAATTCAGGCATGCCTGTTGTGTTCTGGTTGGATCAATACCGTCCGCACGAGGCGCAACTCATCACCAAAGTCAAGATGTATCTGCACGAGCACAACACGGCAGGGCTGGACATCCAGATCATGAGCCAGGTGCGTGCCATGCGCTACACCTTGGAGCGTGTGGTGCGCGGCCTGGACACCATCAGTGCCACGGGCAATATCCTGCGTGACTACCTGACTGACCTGTTCCCGATCATGGAGCTCGGTACCAGCGCAAAAATGCTGTCCATTGTGCCGCTGATGGCTGGTGGCGGCATGTACGAAACCGGTGCTGGTGGTTCTGCCCCCAAGCATGTGCAACAGCTCGTGGAAGAAAATCACCTGCGGTGGGATTCACTCGGTGAATTCCTGGCTCTGGCCGTTTCACTGGAAGACCTGGGCATCAAGACCGGCAATAACAAAGCCAAGATTGTTGCGAAGACACTCGATGCAGCCACGGGAAAACTTCTGGATAACAATAAGAATCCGTCGCCCAAGACAGGCCAGCTTGACAACCGCGGCAGCCAGTTTTACCTGGCCATGTACTGGGCCCAGGAGCTTGCGGCCCAGACAGAAGACAAAGACCTTCAAGCCCACTTTGCGCCACTGGCCAAGGCGCTGACTGAGAACGAAAAGAAAATTATCGACGAGCTCAATGCGGTTCAGGGAAAACCGGTGGACATTGGCGGCTATTACATGCCTGATCCCAAGAAGTGCGACTCAGTCATGCGACCCAGCCCAACGTTGAATGCTTTGCTCAAGGCGGCCTGATCCGCAACTCTAAATTGCCACTGGGACTTGTTGGTTCCCAGTGGCAATCCTGAGGATTTCAGAAGCGGAATCATCGTTGTTGCCGCGCCAGGCCACGATCTGGTCTGGCCGGATAA